>JAATGA010000200.1 GCA_015654855.1 Rhodobacterales bacterium | reverse complement strand
TGACGATGCCGTGGTTGCGCCCGCCGACGCGGCTGTGAACCGACATACGCGGGATCCGTTTCGCATCGAACCGCACGGCAAGACCGTAGGATCGCGGCGGCGCCCAGGGTTTCAGAATGCCCATGTGCTTCACACCCCCGCTTTGCAACGGCTCAAGAAAGTCCTCGCCCGAGGACAGCGCGGGCGAAAGCCAGTATTTCGGGTCGATCGTCGCCATCATCTCGCGACGGAAAGCATCTTCCTGCAACACGAATTCGACGATCTGCGCCCGGCCCGAGAACAGCGAAAGCCAGAACCCGCCATCCGCCGTGGGCGTGAGGCGCGCGGGATAGCCCGGCAGTTCGGGCGTCGCATCGCCCTTTCCCGCCAGGCGCAGCCGGTGCCGCCAGCTTTCCGACACCAGAACCCCATCCGTGGTCTGCGTTGCCCCGAAGGCCCAGCCGAGGTTCGCTTGCAGCACCTCGCCCTTGCCCGAGGCGGTATCGACCGCGACCAGCCGCCCGCCCGTGCCCCCGTCCATGAGGTCGCGTTGCCACTGCTCGACGCGACAGCGGGCCGAGGCATCCGTCACCAGCAGGCGCCCGTCCTCCGCCACCGCCAGTGCAGTGATCGCCACGAACGGCAGCCCGACCGCCCCGGCAATGGGCGAGGCGCGTCCCTCCACCAGAATGCGATCCCCCAGTGCCACGACGCGACGGCCATCTTTCAGAAAAGCCAGCGCCGTGACATCGGCGTCGAAGGTCGCCACCGCCCGCAACGCACCGTCGGGGCCAAGAGCCAGCACCCCGGATCCCGCAGCCAGATGCAGCCGCCCGTCCGGGCCCAACGCCACATCCTCCAGCCCGGGGCGTTCAACCAGGACCTCGGCCTCTTCCAGCAGGTTGTTCGGTTTGAACGCGCCGTCGAGGATCGGAACCGACAGGCCGGACCGCCGCCGCCCGAACAAGCCGCTGACTATTTGTCCGATCGTATCAGCCATGGGACACCTTCAGGTCGATGAACGCGGGATCGGCGGCATCCAGTCGCAGCCGGCCGATGCGGTTGTTGTGGATGCCCCCGATGTAGAGATACCCCGGTGTTCCCGCATCGACGTGATCATCGGATGGTTCTCGCCGCCCAGATCCCACATGACGTCCAGCACTTCGCCCTTCTCAGTGAACTTGACGACGCAGCCCGCGTTCAGGTTCGGCGCCAGCCATTCGTCGCCCGGCAACTTCTTGGACATGCGACGGCGAAAGGCGGGATGCTTCATCGCCAGGTCGAAGACCGGGCTGCGCACCCCCATGATCGCCATCCAGTAGTTTCCGTCGGACGCACGGTTCAGGTTGTCGGGGTACCCCGGCAGATCCTCGATCACCCGCTCGACCGTGCCTTTCTTCGACCCGTCGAACCAGTATCGGCTGATGCGGCAGGCCCAGCTTTCGGCGAACAGCAGCGATTGTCCGTCCGAAGCCATGACGATGCCGTTCGGAAAGACGAGCTTGCGCAGAACGGTGCTCGTCTTCCCCGTGCGCGGATCGAAGCAGATGATCCGCCCGTTCCCGCGTGCCTCCAGGCTGTCGGTGGGCCATTCGTGCATCTCGTAGCGCACTGTCGCCTCCGAGAAGAAGATCCGCCCGTCCGGCGCAATGTCCAGGTCGTCGGCCAGGCGCAGGCGGCTGTCGTCGATGATCGACAGAAGCGAGCGGTTGGTTTCGTCGGTTACCTTGTGCACGGCCCGATCGGGCGTGACCTTGTAAAGCCCCATTCCACCCACGCAGACGAACAGCGTGCCGTCGCCGGTCATGGCGATGCCGAGGGGCTGGCCGCCGATATGGGCATAGACCTCGTGACGCGTATAGTCGGGCGCGAAAAACCGGATGATGTCGCCGTGACGATTGCCGCAATACAGGTTGTCTGCGGCATCAAGCGCCACGTCCTCGGGGCTTTCGACCTCGCCGAGGCCGATGGTCTCGACCTGACGCAACCGGTCGTTCAGCGCGAAGGGCGAGCCGGAGTCGCGCCCTATCGCCCGCCCGGCGGGAAGCTCCATATATGTCGGGCTGACATAAAGCTCCTGCACGGCCTTGTGGCGGTTCTTGAACCAGCGGATGTCCAGCAGCGCCGCCAGCAACAGGATGGTCGCAAGGATCACCCGCGACACGCCGGCCGGCATCGCCATGCGCAGCAGTCCGTTGGTCAGCAAAAGCACGATCAGCGTGCCGAGGATCGCCTTCATGACCGAACCCTTGCCGCCCCCCAGGCGGATGCCGCCGAGGATCGCCGCGGTCAGCACCACGATCTCAAGCCCCTTGCCGGTGTCGGCGCCGGGCGAGGCAAGGCGTGAGGCATAGAAGATCGCCGCCAGCGCCGCGAACACGCCCGAGGCGACATAGGACAGCGCAACCACCCGCTTGACCGGCAGGCCGGTGTTGTAGGCCGACCTGCGGTTGCCCCCGATGGCCATCACATGCCACCCCGCGCGCAGGCGGGTCAGAAAGACATGTCCGACAATCGCCACCACGCCGAAGACCCAGACGATGACCGGGATCGACAGGAACGTGCCTGCGCCAAGGAAATCCCAGGCGGGCGCATCGGGAAAGTTCGCCGAAATCTGAACGCCGACCCTGGCGTTCAGCATGTCATGCGCGGCCTTGTAGACGATCAGCGTCACCATGGTCGTCAGAAAGGCCCGCATCCGCAGGTAACCGATCAGGACGCCGTTCACCCCGCCCAGCACCGCACCCGCGGCCAGCGTTATCAGAACCGTCGGCACCATGCCGAAGCCCATGACGTTGACGCAGTAAAGCGCCAGCAGGTTGCACAGCGCGTAGACCGAGCCGACGCTCAGATCGATACCGCCGACGATCAGGACGATCGACATGCCAAGAACGACAAAGCCCAGTTCACATGCCTGCCTCAACGTGTCCGACAGGCTTGTGATCGAGATGAAGTTGTTT
>JAATGA010000059.1 GCA_015654855.1 Rhodobacterales bacterium | reverse complement strand
CCGCGAGGCGTGGGTCGAGGTGGCGGATACCGCGCTTGCCGCCGCCGACCTGACGGTGCTGGACAACGAGGCCGAGATCCGCGTCGCGCGCCAGATCGCCGAATGGCCGCGCCTGGTCGAGATCGCCGCGAGGGGCAACGAGCCGCACCGGATCGCCTTTTACCTTTACGACCTCGCCTCGGACTTCCATGCGCTGTGGAACCGGGGGAACGACGACGCCAGCTTGCGCTTCGTGCAGGAGGATGCCGGCATCTCGGCGGCGAAAATCGCCCTCGCGCGGGCTGTGGGCGTTGTTATTTCCAACGGTTTGGGTATCCTTGGCGTAACTCCGGTCGAGGAAATGCGCTGAACCGTTCGCGGACACCACAAGGCGCCCAGGCCCGGGTCACACAGGCAGGCGACGGGCGAACGCACGTCGATGGGGCAGAGATGGCGGACGTGGACTACGACGATTACGGCGGTTACAGCCCGCCGTCGCAGCCCGAAGGCGGACCGGTCGGGATCGGCCGGACGCAGCGGCTGATCAATCTCGCAGGTGCGGCGAGTTCGGTGGCGCTGGTCGTCGGGCTTTGTGTCTGGGGCTACAATCTTGCGGTGCGCGACGTGCGTGGCGTTCCGGTGATGCGGGCGCTGGACGGGCCGATGCGCATCGCGCCCGAGGATCCGGGCGGCCGCGTCGCCGACCATCAGGGCCTGGCTGTGAACTCGGTCGCCGCCGTGGGTGTCGCGGGCGAACTGGCCGACACGCTGATGCTTGCGCCGAAGGCCACGGAGCTCGATCTCGACGACGAGGCGGGGTTGCGCGAACTGCCGCCGGAAGAGCCGGTGGTGATCGCCGGCGACACGGGCGAGGGTGGTCTGGAACCGGAGGCGGCCGATGCGCCGACCCTCGACGATCCGCTGGCGCTGGCGATCCCCGCCGAGGGGGCCGGGGGCACGGGCGTGGCTGCGGCGCTTGCCGATGCGATGTCCGACACCGCGCCGCTTTCCGCCGCCGCGGATACCGTCGCCGTGCCGGAGAGCGCGGTGGCGGCCTCGCCGCCGGATGGGACGACCGACGCGGGAACCGATCTGGCGGTGGCCGAGGCGCTGGCCGCCGATCCGGCGGTCGAGGGCGGGATGGCGAAATCCCTGCGACCGCGCCTGCGCCCGCAAAAGCAGGCCGCTGCCGCTGCCGCCCCCGCGAGCAATGTCGATGCGGTTCAGGCCACGACCTCCGCCACCCCGGTGCCGGACGAGATCAGGCCCGAGGCGATCAAATCCGGCACAAGGCTGGTGCAACTGGGCGCCTTCGACAGCGCCGATCAGGCGCGGGGCGAATGGGCCCGGCTGCGCGCCCGCTTCCCCGAACTGCTGGCGCGCAAATCGCTGGTGGTGCAATCGGCGGAATCGGGCGGGCGAACCTTCTGGCGGCTGCGCGCCCATGGCTTCGATGGCGAGGACGACGCCCGCCGCTTCTGCACCGCGATGCTGGCCGAGGGCGCGACCTGTATCCCGGTGGCGCAACGATGACCCCCGCCGTCGGCCGTGGCGCCGCGATCTTCGGCTGCGCCGGACCCGTGCTGCTGCCGGAGGAAAGGGACTTCTTCCGCGATTACGATCCCTTCGGCTTCATCCTCTTTGCCCGCAATGTCGAGGACCCCGCGCAGGTCAGCCGCCTGACCGCCGACCTGCGCGAGGCCGTGGGCCGTGATGCGCCGGTGCTGGTGGATCAGGAGGGCGGACGGGTGCAGCGCCTGCGCGCGCCGCATTGGCGCGAATGGACGCCGCCCTTCGACGCCATCGCCGCCGCCGGGTGGGACGCCGCGCGGATGATGGCGCTGCGGATGACGATCCTTGCGCACGAACTCCGCGCCGTCGGCATCGACGCGAACTGCGCCCCGGTCTGCGACATCGCGGGCGAGGGGACGCATCCCTTTCTGCGCAACCGCTGCTACGGCACCACGGCGGAGGCCGTCATCCCCATCGCCCGCGCGGTGGCCGATGCGCATCTGGCGCAAGGCGTGCTGCCGGTGATGAAGCATATGCCCGGCCATGGCCGCAGCCATGCCGACACCCACCACGACCTGCCGGTGGTCACGGCGGACCGGGCCGAGCTGCGGACCACGGATTTCGCCCCGTTCCATGCGCTTGCCGATCTGCCGATGGCGATGACGGCGCATATCGTTTTCACCGCTTACGACGCCGAAAACCCTGCCACCCAGTCGCCGGCTGTGATCCGCGCCATCCGCGAAGACATCGGCTTCGCGGGCCTCTTGATGACCGACGATCTGAATATGGAGGCGCTGTCGGGCGATCTGTCTGCCCGCACAGCGCGGTCGATTGCGGCTGGCGTCGACATCGCGCTGCATTGCAAGGGCGATTTCGCCCAGATGCAGGCGGTGGCCGCCGCCGCGGGCGAGATGACGCCCGCCGCCAGGGCGCGCGCCGGGGCGGCGCTGGCCCGCCGCCATGCGCCCGACCCGGTTGACATCGCCGTGATCGAGGCCGAACTTTCGGCCCTTGGGACGCAGGGCGCGCATGGCTGAGGACACCGACGAATGGACGCTGCCGGAAAGGCTGTCGCCGGCCGACCGGCTGGCGGCCGAGGCGCTGATCGTCGATGTCGACGGGTTCGAGGGGCCGCTCGACCTGCTGCTGACGCTGGGGAGGACGCAGAAGGTCGACCTGCGCCGCGTCTCGGTCCTGCAACTGGCCGAGCAGTATCTGACCTTCGTGCAGCGCGCCCAGGCCCTGCGGATCGAGCTTGCCGCCGATTACCTGGTGATGGCGGCCTGGCTCGCCTTTCTGAAATCGCGCCTGCTGCTGCCGCCCGATCCGACGGACGAGGGGCCGAGCGCCGAGGAACTGGCCGCGCACCTGGCCTTCCAGCTGGAACGCCTGGCCGCGATGCGCGAGGCGGCGGCGAGCCTGATGGCGCGCGATCAGCTTGGGCGCGACTTCTTCGCCCGGGGCCTGCCCGAGGATGTGACCCGCGCGCGCAAGGTCACATATTCGGCGACGCTGCTCGACCTGATGCGCGCCTATGCGCGGATCAGGACCAAGGACGAATTCCGGCCCTTCGTCATGGACCGCGACCATGTGTTCACCATGGAACAGGCGCTCGACCGGATGCGCGGGCTGATCGGCTATGCCGGGGACTGGGCCGATCTGACCAGTTTCCTTCCCGAGGGGTGGGGGGCGACGCCGATGCGACGCCGCTCGTCGACGGCGGCGCATTTCGCGGCGGTGCTGGAACTGGTCAAGCGTGGCCAGATCGTTCTGCGCCAGGGCGAGACCTTCGCGCCGATCCAGATTAAAAGGCGCGACGGATGACCGGGGGCGCGGAGCAAAGCCTGTTCGAGGCCCCGCCGATGGGCGAACAGGAACGCATGGTCGAGGCGATCCTGTTCGCCTCGGCAGAGCCTGTGACGGTGGCCGAACTCGCGGGCCGGATGCCGCATGGCTGCGACCCGGCCGAGGCGCTGGCCTATCTGCGCAAACGCTACGAGGGGCGGGGGGTCACGCTGGCCCGTGTCGGCGATGCCTGGGCCTTTCGCACGGCGCCGGACCTCGGGCATCTGATGCGCAAGGAAACGGTCGAGCAGCGGAAACTGTCGCGCGCCGCGATCGAGACGCTCGCCATCGTGGCCTATCACCAGCCCGTCACCCGCGCCGAGATCGAAGAGATCCGCGGCGTCGCCGTCAGCCGGGGCACCATCGACCAGTTGCTGGAACTCGACTGGATCCGCCTTGGCCGCCGACGGATGACGCCGGGACGCCCCGTCACCTTTGTGGTGACGGAACAGTTCCTCGACCATTTCGGCCTCGAATCCGCGCGCGACCTGCCGGGGCTGAAAGAGTTGCGTGCTGCGGGCCTGCTGGACAACCGCCCGCTTCCGGGCAGTATGCGCGACGGGCCGGAAGAGGACGAATCCCCCTCCGGTCAAAGCGAGCTTTTCGAGGATTGAGCATGAGCCTGAAGGGCATCATCGACAGCCTGGTCGGAACCGTGGTGCGCGAGGCGGCCAAGGCCCTGACACCCAGGAAGAAACGCGCCGCCGCGAAACCGGGGGCCAAGGCGTCGACGAGCCGGAGCACGGCGAAATCGGGTGCGGCGAAATCCGCCGGGACCAAGGCCGCCACGCCGACCAGCGCCGCGCGCGAGACGGCCAAACGCGCCCGCAAAGCCGCGAAGGTCGGCCGCCGCAGCTCTCGCTGAGCGACCGGCGCACCCGCGCCCCGGTGTTTGGCATAAAGCCGGAACCTCAGCGGAAGTGTTTCGCCAGTTTCAGCCCCTGGCCCTGGTAGTTCGAGGCGATGCCGCTGCCGTAAAGCGTATCGGGCGGCTCGGCCATGCGTTCATAGACCAGGCGGCCCACCACCTGTCCGTGTTCCAGCACGAAGGGGGCCTCGTGGCAGCGCACCTCCAGCACCCCGCGCGAGCCTGCGCCGCCCGCCTCGGACCAGCCGAAGCCGGGGTCGAAGAAGCCCGCGTAATGCACCCGGAACTCGCCCACCATGGCGAGATAGGGGGCCATCTCCGCCGCATGGTCGGGCGGGATGGTCACCGCCTCGCGGCTGACGAGGATGTAGAAGGCGCCGGGGTCGAGAATGATGCGCCCCTCGGTGGTGCGAATCTCCTCCCAGAACTCCGGCGCCGGGTAGTGGCCGATGCGGTCCAGGTCGATGACCGGCGTATGCGGTTTGGCGCGGTAGCCCACCAGATCGCCCGCAGCCGGTTTCAGATCGACCGAGAAGCCCAGGCCTTCCGAAATCATCGGCTGGCCCGAGACCAGCGCCGTGCGGGCGTTCAACGCGCGCAGATCGGCATCCGACAGCACCGCCTGGCCCCGGCGAAAGCGGATCTGGTTCAGCCGCATCCCTGGACGCACCAGAACCGAGAACGACCTCGGGCAGACCTCGGCATAGAGCGGGCCGGTGTAACCTTCGGGAATCCGGTCGAACTCCACTCCGCCATCGGTGATCGTCCGCGTGAGCAGATCCAGCCGCCCGGTGGAGCTTTTGGCATTGGCGACGGCCGTGATGCCCGGGGGCAGGGCGAGCGATTCCATCAGCGGGATGACATAGACGCAGCCCTTTTCCAGCACCGCGCCCTGGGCGAGGTCGATCCGGTGCATCTCGAATTCCGCGATCCGGTCGGCGACGCGCGCACCATGGCCCGCGAGGAACGAGGCGCGTACGCGGTAGGCCACCGTGCCGAGTCGCAGGTCGAGGCTCGCCGGCTGCACCTGCGCCGCAGTGACGGGCGGGTCGGCCAGGATCGCACCGCCGGCGATCATCTGACGCAGTTCCTGCGCGGGCAGGACGCCGGTTGCCTTCATACGGATTCCCCCGGAAACGGAACCGCCCGCGCGGCCGATATGGCAGCGCGGGCGGTTTCAGTAATGGTCGGGCCGGCGAGATTCGAACTCGCGGCCTTCCGCCCCCCAGACGGACGCGCTAACCAGACTGCGCCACGGCCCGACTGGCGGGATACATACCGATATTCCGGGCGGGAGCAAGCGGGAAAGCGCAGGAAATCCACCCGGATGCGCAACCTGTGCCTCAGTCCTGCGCGCCGTCGCCGCCACGGGTTCCGGGTCCCGGAACAGGGGGCTGGGCGGTGGCACGAACCCGGTCGCGCAGCGCGGCCAACCGCAGCGTCAGCGCAATCAGCGGCGCCGGATCGGCGGCGAAGGCGCGCCGGGGCAGGGCGCGCAACCGCCCGGGAAGCCAGAGCGGCGCAGCCTCGGCCCCGGATCGCGCATCGGGTGTCGCGGTCTCGGATTCCGGCTCGGGGGACGCCGGATCGCCTGCGGCGGAATCCGCCGTTCGGGCTGTGGCTTCGGGGCCGGTCCCGTCCTCCGGCTTTGCGGCGACCGGTTCGACCGGCGGCGCGTCGGGTTCCGGCAGCGAAAAGAGGTCGGTCGCGAAGAAGAGCTCTTCTTTCGGCGCATCGTCGGGCACCGGCGGCAGGATTTCGGCGCCGGCGGATTCGGCCGGTTCTCCGCCTTCGTCCGAAGTAGCGTCCCGCGGAGCATCGGCGCTGTCGCCAGGCAGGGTTGCCGCTTCGGGCAGGAACCCGTCGATATCCATCTCGGATGCGTCCTGCCATGGATCGTCGGGGGCGGCTGCGGCGGAGGGGATGTTCTCGAAGGGCGGCACATGCGGATAGAGTGGATCCGGCGACCAGAAACCGTCCGCAGCGGTCGCGTCCGGCGTGTCGAGCGCCACATGCTCCGGCGCGAAATCCTCGGGTTCCGCCGCGACGGGCAGGGATGCGATGCCTGCGCCGCCATCCCCCTCGGCGGCCGGATCCGGCGCGACACCCGTGGGGGCATTCCCGGCCGCCACCTCCTCCGCCGTTGCGAGAGAAAGCGAAAGGACAGGTTCCCCGTCGGGCGGCACGGCGGCTTCCGTCGCGGGCGAAGCGGGATCAGGAGGGGCGTTCACGGAGGGCGGCGAAGGGACGGCCGCCTCGTCGGTCAATGGCGGCGCGGCGATTCCCTCCGCCGGCGAAGGCAGAAGGGCGTCACCCTCCACAGGCGGCGGCGGATCGGAGACTTCGACCGTCGGCGGAAGGCCCGCCTCCGTGCCGAACCCCTCCGGGGCCCCGGCTTGTTCAGCCCCCCCAAAGGTGGCGAGGGTTTCATCCGGGGACGGCTCATCCGCCCCCCCGACAGGGCCTGCGGTTTCCGTGGGCGGCTCGTCGGCGCTTTGCCCGGCATCCGGCGCGGTCCACGTCGCGCGCCCGGCGTCGCGCGCCCGCAGCGCATCCTCCAGCGCCACGATCTGCGCCGTTTCGGCCCCTGCGGCTGGTTCGTCCTGGCGCACCGGGCCGGGCCAGGTCTCGGCGAGCGCGCGCTCCAGCGCGGCCTCGGGGTCGATCTCGTCGGGGAGGGGCTGGCCGGAAAGGCCGGCGACATGTCGCACGCCGTGTTCGCGCAGCACCTTTTGCACCCCGCGAATGGTCATGCCGTCGTCATGCAGCAGCTTGCGGATCCCCGCCAGCAGTGCGACATCCGAGGGCCGGTAATACCGCCGCCCGCCCGCGCGCTTCACCGGGCGGATCTGTGGAAACCGGCTTTCCCAGAACCGCAGCACATGCGCCGGGGTGTCCAGCAGCTCGGCGACCTCGCTGATGGTGCGAAAGGCCTCGGGCGACTTGTCCATCCCCTTGCCGCCCGTCAGCGTTTCGCGCCGGCGGCGACGCGGTCCTTCATCAGATGCGAGGGCCGGAAGCTCAGCACCCGGCGCGGGCTGATCGGAACCTCGTCGCCGGTTTTCGGATTGCGGCCGACGCGGGCCGATTTGTCGCGCACCGAAAAGGTGCCGAAGGACGAGATCTTTACCGTCTCGCCCTCGGCCAGCGCGTCGGACATGTGTTGCAGCACGGCCTCGACCAGTTGCGCGGATTCGTTGCGCGACAGGCCGACCTCGCGGAACACCGCTTCGCTGAGGTCCATGCGGGTCAGGGTCTTTTCGCTCATATCATCCCCCGGGATTATCCGGTCAGGATGTGCAGCGAAACATTCCCAAGTCAATATCAACCACTTGGAACACGGGGTTAAGACGGCGGATTTCCCCGTGTCCGCGCCCTCACCAGCGGATGACGACCGATCCCCAGGCCAGACCGCCGCCGATCGCCTCGGTTACCAGCAGATCGCCGGTCTTGATCTGCCCGCGCGCCTTGCCGACCGAAAGCGCCAGGGGAATCGAAGCGGCCGAGGTGTTGCCGTGATCTTGGACGGTGACGACCACATGATCCATCGGCACGCCCATGCGTTTCGCCGTGCCCTCGATGATGCGGATATTGGCCTGGTGCGGCACCACCCAGTCGACCTGATCGGCGGTCAGCCCGGCCTTGTCCAGCGCGACATGCGCGGTTTCGGCCAGCTTCTCGACCGCCTGGCGAAAGACCTGGTTGCCCTGCATCCGCAGGTGCCCGGCCAGACCGTTGGTCGACACGCCGCCATCGACGTAGAGCAGATCGCGATAGCGCCCGTCGCTGTGCAGGTCGACCGACAGGATGCCCCGGTCGGCGGGGGTGCCGGGCTGCTCCTGCGCCTCAAGGATCAGCGCGCCGGCGCCGTCGCCGAACAGCACGCAGGTCGACCGGTCGGTCCAGTCCATGATCCGGCTGAAGGTTTCGGCGCCGATGACCATGACCCGTTTCGCCTGACCCGACAGGATCATGCCGTTGGCATTGGCGAGCGCGAAGACGAAACCGGCGCAGACCGCCTGAACGTCAAAGGCGAAGCCGTTGATCATCCCCAGCTTTTCCTGAACCATCGTCGCGACGGAGGGAAAGGTGTAGTCGGGGGTCGAGGTCGCCACCACGATCGCGTCGATGTCCTGGGCCAGCAGCCCCGCATCGTCCAGCGCCGCCTGCGCCGCGCGGGCGCCGAGGTCCGAGGTGGTCTGGCCCTCGGCGGCGAAGTGCCGCCGCTCGATGCCGGACCGGCTGCGAATCCACTCGTCCGTGGTGTCGAGGGTTTTCTCGAATTCGCTGTTGGGGACAATGCGGTCGGGCAGATAGTGTCCGACGCCCCTTGCGACGGCGCGTATCGTCATTCTTTGGGCCTGCTCCCCGCCTCGTCGGGCAAAGGCGTCTCTGCGACCCCGGCCCCGGTATCCTGGGCGCCATCCTGCCCCGCGCGCCCGGCGGATGCAACCCGGGCCGCAAGCCGCTCCTGAAAGCCCGAGGTGACCATCTGCGTCGCCAGCCTTACCGCCGCCGCAACCCCGGTCGCATCGGCCGAGCCGTGGGATTTCACCACCGTGCCGTTGAGGCCGAGGAACACGCCGCCGTTCACCCGGCGCGGATCCATCCGCCGTTGCAGCCGCTTCAGCGAGGTCAGCGCCAGAAGCGCCGCGATCTTTGACAGGAAGGTGGCGTTGAACGCCTCTTTCATGAAGTCGGACACCAGCTTCGCCGTGCCCTCGCCGGTTTTCAGCGCGATATTGCCGGTGAAGCCGTCGGTCACGATCACATCGACGCGGGCGGAGGGAAGGTCGCTGCCCTCGACGAATCCGATATAATCGAATCCCCCCGCGTCCGAGGCCGCGACCAGCCGGTCGGCGGCGAGCTTCAACTCGGCCCGGCCCTTGTGCTCTTCGGTGCCGACGTTCAGCAGCCCGACGCGCGGCCGGGTCAGCCCTAGGCCGTTGTGCGCATAGGCGGCGCCCATCGTGGCGTATTGCAGCAGATCCTCGGCATCGGCCTTGATGTCGGCGCCCACGTCCAGCATGACGTTGAACCCGCCCGGATTGCGCGAGGGCCAGAGGCAGGCGATGGCCGGGCGGTTCACCCCCGGCAGCTTGCGCAGACGGATCATCGACAGCGCCATCAGCGCGCCGGTATTGCCGCAGGAAACCGCCGCCTGGGCCTCGCCCGCCTTCACGCTGTCGAGCGTCGACCACATCGAGGTGCCTTCGCCATGGCGCATGACCTGGCTCGGCTTGTCCTCCATGGTGACGGTGCGGGGGGCGTGGCGCAATTCGACGCGGCCGGCCAGCGCCGGGCGTTTGGCCAAAAGCGGGCGCAGCACCGACTCGTCGCCGTGCAGCAGATAGCGGATATCGGGTGTTTCCTCGGCGGCAAGACCAAGACCGGCGACAACAGCCGCCGGCCCCCTGTCGCCGCCCATGGCGTCAACGGAAATTACGATGCGCGATGCGCCGCCGGTTGCCGGTGTCTCGTTACCGTCCGACATGGCGCAGCGCGGACGGGCGGCTTACGCCGCGTCCTCGTCGATGTCGATCTCTTTGGAAACCGCGACGACTTCACGCGAGTCGTAGTGGCCGCAGGCGCCGCAGACGTGGTGCGGGCGCTTCAGCTCGCCGCAGTTCGGGCATTCGTTCGGGTTGCCGGCGACCAGGGCGTCGTGCGCGCGGCGCATGTTGCGACGGGATTTGGTGACTCGGTTTTGCGGGACAGCCATGTCTCGACCTCGGGGCTGGAGGGGACATGCCCCTGAATTTCTGTTTGCGACCAAGGCCCTGCGCCGAAAACGACGCCCATTGGGCCCGGATGCCGATGAGGCGCGGAAAATACCCGTATTTTGGCCGGGCGCAAGTCCTTTCTTGGTGCCCGCCCCGCCTTGCGCGATACGGGAGGAGTCAGGAGGCCTCGCCGCCCCCTTGTTTCATCTTTTCGGCCAGGGCGGCAAGCCCGGCGAAGGGCCGCGCATCCTCGTCGCGCAGGGGGGCGACGCCGGGCTCGGTGAAGACGGCTTCGCCAAGCTCCACGCCCGGCGCGCGCGGATAGAGCGGCAGCGCCAGGGCCAAAGCCTCGACCGCGACGGCGCCGGCGTCGATCACCTCGGGCAGGGGCTCGGTCGTGTCGTCGTCGGACATTTCGACCTCTTCGCCCTCAGCGGGGGTGAAATCGGCCAGATAGCGGCGGGCGACCGGCTCGGCGATCCGGGTCTCTACCGGGGCGAGCGTGACCGAGCAGGGCTGGACGGCCAGCGCCGTCAGATCGGCGACGAGTTCGAAGTCGTGCCGCCCGGCGGGACGGATCTCGCCCTTCAGCCGCAGGTCGGGCAGGTCGATCAGGCCAAGCGCCGCCGCGACCGCCGCGCGCCCCTCTGCGTCGGGGATGAAATCGAACCGCGTCGGTTTCTTCTGCGACAGGCCCGCGACACGGAAGGGCAGGGCCGGAAAGGCCGCGTCGACCTCGGCCAGGCCGCTTGCGTCGGGGCCCTGGCGGGTTGTGCCATCTTCTGCTGTCATCACGCCTCCTTTCGCGCGGGTTACTTGAACCGGCGCGCGACCTTCTGTAAGCCGTTGTGCCAAGGCCCGGAAGGGCCGCTGTCGTTTGCCGATATGCCCCCGCGGGCGGACAGGTCAAGTGCGGCGGACCGAAAGGCGGCAAGACGGGGCGAGTACGGCAGTGAAGCGCGACGAAACCATGCGGAACGCGGGCGTGGCCGCGGATATGCGGACCGAACCCCGGGCGAAGGGCTGGCCCTGCCTCACGCGGGCGGCCCTCGGCGGGGCGGCCCTGATGCTGGCGGTGGCCTGCACGCCGATCTATCGCAATCACGGCTACGTTCCCGCACCCGAGGAACTGGCCCAGTTGAAGATCGGCGCCAGCCGCGAGGATGTCGCGGCGGCGGTCGGCCGTCCCTCGGCCCAGGGGCTGCTGAACGACGACGGCTGGTATTACGTGCAAAGCCGGTGGGAGACCTACGGCGCGCGCGCCCCGAAAGAGGTCGAGCGCCAGATCGTCGCCGTCAGCTTCGACAAATCCGGCCGGGTGTCGAATGTCGAGCATTTCGGGCTGGAAAAAGGCCAGGTCGTCACCCTGTCCCGCCGCGTGACCACGCCTTCGGTGCAAAGCCCGGGGCTGCTGCGGCAGATCTTCTCGAACGTCGGCCGGCTCAGCGCGGGGCAGTTGCTGGGAAACAACGGCGTGGATCAGTAGGCGCGCGGCGGGGGCGACGCCGGGCACGAGCGGGGGCGGCACGCACGAGACCGGCCCCGATCCGTCCGGGGCAGGGAATCGGGCACCGGGGGCCTGCCCGGATCTTTCCGGCGGCGCATTTCCGCCCGGATCGTCCGTTTCATATCCGCCTCTCTGTATGGTAATCGCTGTCGTTTCGCCGTTACCCGCCGGTCTTGCTGCTATCGCAGCCCTGTCACGGACCGGTCATCGCTTGCATGGCAGGATCGCGGGGTGCAACATCGACGCCATGCGCGCGGGCCCCGCACGGCGGGCATCCCTGTCGCGAGCCGGGCCGGAGACAGCGACAATGCCAGGATTCCGCAAGGGGCGGTATGCCGCCCGTCTGGCCGAGACGCCCGAGGATGTCGGGCGCGCGCAGGTTTTGCGCCATCTGGCCTTTCGCGCCGCGCGGGGCCTGGGCCAGGGCGACGGTCGCGATGCCGACGCCTATGACGCCGACTGCCGGCATGTCCTGGTGGAGGAGGCGAAGACCGGCACGCTGGTCTGCTGTTTCCGCCTGATGCCGCTGGAGGGCGGGGCCGAGATCGGGCGCAGCTAT
>JAATGA010000224.1 GCA_015654855.1 Rhodobacterales bacterium | reverse complement strand
GTGCGAGCGCAGGCGGCTTTTCAGATGGTTCTGCCCGACGCTGCGGAACAGCGGGTTCAGCGGATCGACCGTCAGCCCGCGCTCCAGCGCGCGCAGATCCTCGGGCAGGGGCAGAACCGGGATCGTCGCGTCGTAGCGCGCACCGAGGAAGAAGGCCCAGGAGAACCGCTCGACCCCCGCGGGTGGTGTCGTCACCGCATGGACATCGGCGCGGACGAAGCCGTTGGTCGCAAGCTCCAGCAGCTCGCCGGAATTGACGACGAAGGTGCCGGGCAGCGGCGGCGCGTCGATCCAGTCGCCTGCCGGCGTCTGGACCCGCAGGCCGGCGACCTGATCCTGCAACAGGATGGTGATCAGCCCGCCATCCTTATGCGCGCCGACGCCCTGGTCGCTTTCGGTGGTGTCGCGACCGGGATAGCGGATCAGCTTCAGAAGCTGCGTCGGGTGCGGCTCGTAGATCGTGGCGAAGGCATCCTCGTGCTGGCCGAGCGCCAGAGCGACGGCGCGCAGGATGTCGATGCCCAACCGCGTCACCCGCGCCTGGTAGTCGAGGATCAGCGGCTTCAGTTGCGGCACCGCGTCGGGCCATTGGTTCGGCCCCAGCAGCCGCCGCCAGGGCGGGCTGTCGGGGCCGGTTTCGACCGCCACGCCTTCGGTGTTGAAGTCGATCTGCTCGCGCCAGTCCTGTTCGCCGCGCGTGCGCTCAAGCCCCGCGCGGTTGTAGCCGCGAAAGTGGCGGGATTTCACCATTTCGATCTTCAGCTTTTCCTCTGCGGGCAGGGCGAAGAAGGTCCGCGTCGCCGTCTTCAGTCCGGCGATCAGATCGTCCGGGATGCCGTGGCCTTCGAGGTAGAAGAAGCCGTGATCGTGCAGCACGCCGCGCAGTTCGGCGGTGAAATCCCGGCGGGATGCGGGATCGGCGAAGCGGGTGAAATCCAGAACGGGAAGATGCCGGTCGGCGGTCATCGGACACTCCTGAGAGAGATAGCTGGCCCCCGGGGGGAGGTCCCGGGGGCCATCGGGCGCGGGCGCCGGGGGTCACGCGGCCTGACGCGCGACCTTGCCGGCGGCTTCCAGCGCCTGTTCGAGATCGGCGATGATGTCGTCGGAATGCTCGATCCCGACCGAGAGGCGAACATAGCCCGGCGTCACCCCGGCGGCGAGTTGTTCGGCCGCCGACAACTGCTGATGCGTGGTCGAGGCCGGATGGATCGCAAGGCTGCGGGCATCGCCGATATTGGCCACATGGTGGAAAAGTTGCAGCGCGTCGATAAAGGCCCGCCCGGCCTCGGCCCCGCCCGCGAGTTCAAAGCCGATCAGCGCGCCGTAACCGCCGTTCAGATAGGCATCGGCGCGCCGCTTCGCCTCGCCCTCTTGCAGGCCGGGAAAGATCGTCCGGGTGATCAGCGGATGGCGCGACAGGTATTCCGCGACGCGGACCGCGTTCTCGTTGTGCTGGCGGATGCGCAGCGGCAGGGTCTCCAGCCCCTGAATGAACAGGAATGCGTTCTGCGGCGCGACCGAGGCGCCGATGTCGCGCAACAGCTTGACCCGCGCGCGCAACGCATAGGCGATGGGGCCAAGCGGTTTGGCGGCCTCGGTCCAGATGGCGCCGTGATAGCCGCCGTCCGGCTGGTTCAGCAGCGGGAAGCGGTCGGCATGCGCCGCCCAGTCGAAGTTCCCGCCATCGACAATCGCCCCGCCAATGGCCGTGCCATGGCCACCGATGTATTTCGTGGTCGAATAAACCACCACCGCCGCGCCATGATCAAAGGGCCGCGCGGTCAGCGGCGCCGCCGTATTGTCGAGGATCAGCGGCACGCCGATTTCGCGCCCCAGGGCCGCGACCTCGGCAATCGGGAAAACCTCAAGCTTGGGGTTGGGCAGCGTTTCGCCGAACCAGGCGCGGGTCCTGGCATCGGTGGCGCGGACGAAGTTCTGCGGATCGCCCTGGTCTACGAAGCGGACCTCGATCCCGAACTGCGCCAGGGTCTGCGACAGCAGGGTCACCGTGCCGCCGTAAAGGTCGGTTGAGGACACGATGTTGTCGCCCGCCTGGGCGATATTCGTCAGGGCGAAGAAGGTCGCCGCCTGGCCCGAGGCGACCGCGACCGCCGCGACGCCGCCCTCGATGGCGGCAAGGCGGGTCTCGAAGGCATCGACCGTCGGATTGCCGATGCGGGAATAGATGTTCCCCAACTCTTCCAGCGCGAAAAGCCGGGCGGCATGGGCGGTGTCGTCGAACTGGAACGAGGTGGTCTGATAGATCGGCACCGCGACCGCGCCGGTTGCGGGATCGGTCCGCCAGGTGCCGCCGTGCAGGGCAAGCGTCTCGGGGCGTCTGCTGTTCGTGGTCATCGCGAAATCCTCGGTTGCCGCCCTTGGTGAAAGGCCCATGTCGCCCAAAAGCATCCGATTAATCCCGATAAACTCAATCGCCTTTTTCGACCCCGGCTTGGAACTTCCTTCTCCGGGCCGCGCCCCGGGCAGTCGGCTTTGGCTTTTCTTCTCCGGTGTCGGCGCAGAGGGGCCGGAAACAGGCCCGAAACCGCGCCATCCGGCGAGGTTTTCGGGGAAGGGATCTGATTCCCGGAACCGCTACGGCATGGGGACAGCGGCGGCGTTCCCCGGACGCGGGCCGCCGCGACCGAAAAATTCCACGGCGAAGGGAAAACTTAGAAAAATCCAATGAAATCAAGGCATGTATTGACGTTCTGCCCATAAATGTTTCGACTTTGATTATCGAATAACCAGTTTTTCTTCAGGAGAAGCCAAACAATGAGCGCAATTTCCTACTTCCGCCGCGCGGCAAGGGGCGCCGCCGCGGCCGTGGCGCTGGCCTCGGTCGTGCTGCCCTCGATCGCCTCGGCGGGCCCCACGCTCGACCGCATCAAGGAGCGCGGCGCGATCAAGGTCGGCGTCGGAACCACGCCGGGTTTTTTCTCGCCCGACAGCAACGGCAAATGGCAGGGCTTCTTCATCGACTATGGCCGGGCGCTGTCGATCGCGGTCTTCGGGACGGACGACAAGGTGGAATTCACCAATTCCTCGCCGCAGCAACGGCTGCCGGCCTTGCAGGCGGGCGAGTTCGACATTCTGCTGTCGGGCGTGACGGTGACGGTCACCCGCGCCTTCAAGCTGGGCTTCCATTTCGGACCGACGATTTTCTATGACGGCCAGGGGATCCTGGTGCGCAAGGATCTGGGGGTCGAAAAGGCCGCCGATCTGGACGGCGCCACCATCGGCGTGCAGTCGGGCACGACGGGCGAGCTGAACATCGCCGACTTCTTCCGCAAGACCGGCAAGACCTTCACCCCGGTCACCATCGAAGACACGTCGGAATTCCTCGCCGCGCTGGAATCGGGCCGGGTGGACGCGATCACCCAGGACAGTTCCGACCTCGTGGGCAAGCTGCAACAACTGAAAGATCCCTCGGCCTATGTCGTTCTGCCGGAACGGCTGTCGAAGGAGCCGCTCGCCCCCGCGATCACCGCCGGCGACGACCGCTGGCTGGAGATCGTCAACTGGACCGTCTATGCCACGATCCAGGCCGAGGAATGGGGCATCACCTCGCAGAATGTCGACGAATTCCTGAAATCCGAGGATCCGGCGATCCAGCGTTTCCTGGGCGTCGACCCCTCGCTGGCCACGGATATCGGGTTCGAGCCGGACTGGGCCTACAAGATCATCAAAACCGTCGGCAACTATGGCGAGATCTACGAGCGCAACCTGAAACCGCTCGGCTGGGAGCGGGGGTATAACGCGCTGTGGACCGACGGCGGGCTGCTCTACTCGCCGCCCTTCCGCTGATCCCGGGGGCAACGACCCATCGTGACGCTCCCTGTCGTGAATGACGGGCAGGCCCTGCCACCGGCCAGACGCGGAAGGCTTTCCGCCCTGGCCGAGTGGTGGGGACCCCGCCCCTGGTCGCAGATCGCGGTGATCCTCGGGATCGCCGCGATTCTGGTTTGGTTCGGTTTCAACATCGCGGGATCGCTGGCGCGGTCCGGCATCCGGCCGGGGTTCGGCTTTTTGTGGAACGCGGCGAATTTCCAGATCGGCGAGACGCCGGTCGCCTTTCGCGCGGGTGACACCTATATGCGCGCCATCCTTGTCGGGCTGGTCAACACGCTGCGGGTCGCGGTGGCGGGATGCGTGCTGGCGACGATCCTCGGCGTGACGCTTGGCGTGCTGTCGCTGTCGGGCAATCCGCTGGTCAAGGGCCTAGTGCGTCTTTACGTCGAGACGATCCGCAACACGCCCCTGCTTTTGCAGCTTTTCCTGTGGATCGCCATCGCGCGCAGCCTGCCAGGCCCGAAACAGGCGCCTGGCGTTGCCGGCTTCTATCTGTCGAACCGCGGGATCTATGTGCCCTCGGTCAGTTTCGGGCATCCGGTGGTGCTGCCGCTGCTGGTGGTCCTGCTGATCGCGGCCTTTATCGGTGCGCGATATTTACGGCGGGCGGGTCGGCGCACATCGCCGCTGTGGCTGGCGGTCGCGGCCGGGGCGGCGGTGGGGGTCGGCCTTGCGGGTCCCGAGGTCGGCTGGCCGACGCTTCAGGGGCTGAACATCCGCGGCGGGCTGACGCTTTCGCCGGAATATGCCGCCCTGCTGATCGGGTTGACGGTGAAATTCGCGGCCTCCATCGCCGAGATCGTGCGGGCGGGCATCCTGTCCGT
>JAATGA010000480.1 GCA_015654855.1 Rhodobacterales bacterium | reverse complement strand
GGCGGCGAGAAGGTCGTCGGTTTCGCCGAGGGGGCGAAGGCGCTCGGGGAAGGCAAGGACATCGACTACGAAGGGGCCTCGGGTTCGATCAACTTCGATGAGTTCGGCAACGTCACGGTTCCGGCAACCCGCCTTTTGCAGGTGTCCGACGAAGGCGTCTGGACTGCGGTCAAGACCGTCGATTCCAGTAACTTTCCGGCGAACTGACCGCTTCCGTTCAGGTGACGGCTTCGGGCGGTCGCTCCCGAAACCGCCGCCGCCCTCTGCCCCGACAGGGGGGAGGCAGGCACCTCACCATCCTCCAGGTCCAATGTAAGGCAACCAGACCCATGACCGAAACAAGAAGACAGATGCACCTTTCCGTGCTTGCACTTGGGGCCGGCAACAATATCTTCGGTTGGCGCCTGAAGGATTCACAGGCCGGCTCGCTCAACCTTGGGCTGCTGACACATATCATCAAAACCGCCGAACGGGGCAAGTTCGACTTCTTCTTCCTTGCCGATGCGCTGAATACGGGGGCGAATGTGCACCCGTCCTGGACGGTCAGGTATGAACCGCTGACCCTGCTTTCCTACCTTGCCGGCCAGACCAGCCATATCGGCCTCGCCGCCACCGTCTCCACGACCTATACCCAGCCTTACAACGCGGCGCGCTACTTCGCCTCGCTCGATTTTCTGAGCGGCGGACGGGCGGACTGGAACGTCGTCGGCGGGGCGTTCCCCGAGGCTGCGGCCAATTTCGGCAACGTCCCGCATCCTCCGCACCCCAGGCGCTATGCCATCGCGCGAGAATTCATCGAAGTGATGAAAGGGCTTTGGGACAGCTGGGAGGCCGACGCCCTGGTTATGGACAAGGAAAGCGGCCTCTATATCGACCCCGAGAAAATGCATGTCCTCGGGCATGAGGGCGAGCATTTCAGCGTGAAAGGCCCGCTGAACATTCTGCGCCCGCCGCAGGGCTATCCGGTGATCGTGCAGGCCGGCGCCTCGGAAGAGGGCAGGGCGCTGGCCGGGGATACGGCGGATGTGATCTTCTCAGTTGTGTCGACTTTCGAGGAATCGAAGGCATTTCGCGATGATCTGCGCGCCAGGGCGGCGAAGGCCGGCAGGAACCCGGATTTGCTGAAGGTGGTGCCGGGGATCTTCGTGATGCTGGGCGAGTCCGAGGATGACGCCCGCGCCAGGCTTGCCGAACTGGGGACGATGATCAAACCCGAAGTCGGGATGCAGGTGCTCAGCAACTTTTTCGGGCACGACATGTCGGTCTTCGATCTGGACGGCCCGGTCCCCGATCTGCCGCCGACCGAGATGATGCAGGGTTATTCCGTCATCCTGTCCGACATGGCGCGCGCCAAGGGCCTTACCCTGCGCTAGTTGCGTGACGAGGTTGCGGCGACGCAGGGCCATGTGATGTTCATCGGAACGCCCGAACAGGTTGCGGACAAGCTGGCCTTCTGGTTCGATGAGGGCGCGGCGGATGGCTTCCAGCTGCTTCCCCATGCCTTCCCCGGACCCTTCGACGAGTTCGTCGAAAAGGTGGTACCGATCCTGCAGGGACGCGGGCTTTTCCGCCGCGAATACACCGGCACCACATTGCGCGAGCATATGGGGCTGCCGTTCCCTGAGCATCCGGCCAAAAAGGCGGGCTGAGGCGGAGGGCTGCCCGCCCTTCGGGGTGGGCGGCTTCGCGGCGGAACTTCCCCCGCCGGTACCGGGGCCGTCGGTTGCCCCCCGTTTGGCTCTGTGCCTGCTGCAAGCAGCTTTCCCGGGATCATCAATGGCTCTTCCATCAGGCTTTGGCTTTGCCATTCGCAATTTGATCCGGCCTGCGTGGAAATTTGATATATTAAAAATATGACTTCGGCGACAGCCGATCCGGCCATAACCTTATTGCCAGATATGGCCCTTCACAAAAGGGATCTTGCAGAACATACATGGATATTAATATATAAAATTGATAAATATCAATATGATATGTAGAATACCCTCTGCGGCGTGGTGGCCATGTCCTGCCATGAGTGTGGCTTTCCGGGAAATTTGATTAACATAAAACTTTATGTTACTATATTGGCTGCAAAATCCTTCTGATGGAGGTTCCGGTGGCAGGTGACACTTTGCCCGATGGCGGCAAAGCCGACAGCAGCGGCGCGATCCAGTCCGTGCGGCGGGCGGTAAGGCTCCTCAGAGAAATCAGCCATGCCGACGGGGGCCTGACGCTCAGCGATCTCGCCCGCGAGTCGGAGCTTGCGGTATCGACCGCGCATCGCATCCTCACCACGCTGGAATGTGACGGATTTGTCCGCTCCAGCGGCCGGATCTGGTATGTCGGAGCCGAGGCTTACCGGGTGGGCGCGGCTTTCCTGGGCAGCGACAGCCTCAGCGCAACGGTCGCGCCAGCCATGAAACGGCTTCGCAGCATAAGCCATGAGACGGCGAATTTCGGCATTCTGCGCAACAATGAAATCATCACCATTTCCCAGCTGGAAGGTCGCGAGATCGTGCGGGCGGTGGCGCCGGCCGGCGGGCGAACCCCGGCGCTGAACTCCGGCATGGGGAAGGCGATCCTCGCGCAATGGGATCGCGAGGATGTCTCGTCACATATCTCGCGCTATGGTTTGCGCCGGATCACCTCGCAGAGCCTGTGTTCGGAAGAGAAGATCAGCACAGAGATGAAGCAAATCCAGAACTGCGGCTTCGCTGTGGACAATGAGGAATTTCAGATCGGCGTGCGCTGCATCGCCGCCCCGATCCTTGGCCATTTCGGCGAGCCTGTCGGGGCGATCTCTATCTCGGGGGCAGCGCACAGGTTGAATGACGACCGCACAAGGCTGCTGGGGCCGATGGTACGCGAGGTGGCGAACACCGTCTCAAGCCTGCTGTGCGGCTCCCCTCCGAGGAAAACCTGCGGGTGACCTGACCAGGCGCGAGATTTCCCCTCCGCCCACCCGGAGCGTTGCTGCGCTTCACGGGCCTTGGATGATGTGACACCAGCCACTGGCTGGCATCAATGTGCCGAAACAGACCTGTAAAGGCCCGGACGGTAACGGTCAATTGGCCGGACCCGACGTGCGGAGACCGAATTTCGGCACCCGAAGCCAATTGCTCTGATCTGTACCTTTGGATCGCCTTTGGCCGGAGTTTTCGGCTCTTTTGCAGCGACGGGCTGGTTGCGCCGCCGGTAATGGGCAGGTCGATCGGCGCGTCGTATCCGATCGAGCTATGGTTCTGATCTCGTTGTCGTCCCTGCGCCAGGGCAT
>JAATGA010000146.1 GCA_015654855.1 Rhodobacterales bacterium | reverse complement strand
GCGTCGATCTCGGCGGCGGCTTGCAGCCAATGGCCCTCGGCGCCGCCCTCGGGGCGACCCTCCTCCTCCCATATCTCGTAGGCGCGGGCACGGATCAGGGCGTCGCGATCTGCGGTCATGCGGGCATCTCCGTCGACAGGTTATGGAACATGTCCCGCAAGCGGGCCGCAAATCGGCCCGCCGGTCAAGCCTTCAGTTCCCGACGGGCGAAAAGCCGCAGGTGCAGGCGGCGTTCACGCGGGGGCGCGGTTTCGCGTCTGCTCGATTTTGCGGCAAAGCGGCGGGCGGCGCGCTCCGCAGGGTCAGCGGCAACTGCCGAGGGATTTGATGCGCCAGGTCGTCTTGCCCGGACCCTTCGGCGGGGTGGCGACCAGTGTGACCTTCAGATCGCAGTCCCGGCTGCGCAGCCGCCATTCCTCCGCGCCGTCTTTGCGGGTTCCGACCTGCTCGACCGCCTGGACGGGCGCATGGCGCAGGGTGTCGGCGACCTCGGGCGTGGCCAGAATCGCGGCGATCTTTTCGGCGCTGTCGTAAAAGCCGGACAGGGCCGCCGCAGAGGGCAATGGGGCCAGCGCGATCAGCGTGGCGCAGAGAAGTGCTTTCATCGGTGGCATCCTCGTCTGACGGGTTCCGGCCGGTGCCTGCCGGCCCGGGTCCGGCGGGCACCGGCCCACATCCTTTCTAGCCTGTCGCGCGCCGGGGCACAAATCGCCCGGACAGGCGGCTTTTCCCCCTCGCCGGGGGCGTGCGAGGGTTGCCCCGTCCGCAGGCGCCGTTCATGTCCTGGAAGCGCCCGTCTTCCGGGCTCTCCGGGGCCGATCTGATCCTGGGCGACTACAACCACGCGCCCCGGCTGATGCAGCAGGCCCGTTCTCTGTCGCCCGGCGCGACAGCATCTGCCGTTGACCCGCCGGGCATTGCTGCCTAACCATCGACGGGAAAAGCAGCCCCCGGGCCGCAGGGCACCGGACGAAAATGTTCGGGCCAGCGATCTTCGGCGGGAACGGGGCCGCGACCGGGAGCAGGGGAAGCAAGGTTTGACCGCTCGGAAAAAATCCGGGGCCAAGGGGGCGCAGACTCCCGGGGCGACAGGGGCGGAACCTGCGCCCGGCCCGATCTGGATCGGCGACGAGATCGTGCCGCTGGTCGAGGATGGTGCGGGTCTGCCGCTGGTCGGGCTGCGCACCGACGGATCTCTCTTCCATTATGACCGGGGCGCGCGTCTGCCGGACGAACATCGCTTTGCAGAACCCTTCGCGCGGGGCAACGCCTGGATGGCGATCGAGGACCGGCACGGCACCGTGCGCTACATGTCCGACCAATGGGCCGGGCGCACCTGCGGGTTCGAGAAGCGGCGGATTCTGCCGCTTGGCGACGTGCATGTGGCCCAGACCCCCTCGCCCGCCATCGGCATGGTGGCCTTCGGCGGAGGCTCGATGATGATCCGGCGGGATATTGCGAACGACTTCCCGTTCCATCATCTGTTCGCCGATTACGCAGGGGCCGATCCGCGCATCGGCGCCGATCCGGGGGCGCAGTTTTTCCTGCGCGGACAGGATGCCGGCCGCCGCGCCCTGCCCACCGTGCTGACCGCGAATGTGTTGTTCGGCAGCGGGTTATACCGCGATACCTTCGAGGGTTCTCCCCGGCTGGCAAGCTTGCGCGAGGCGGTGCGGCGCATGGCGGCGCAGGCTAGGGCGATCGACAAGGAATTGTGGGTCGACCGCGTGCTGCTGAGCCTGTTCGAGGGGAAAGAGGGGGCGACGCTCGGCTCGGCCTCTTACGAATACGGCATGGCGATGCGGCGCATCCGCGACATCGTGGCGGGCGAGACCGGCCAGCCCCAGGCGCCGGTGATCGTGGTCAGCCAGTCGGGCGGAGGGCGCGACCGGGGCGACAGCCCGGTGATCCTGGCCGAGGCGCAACTCGACATCGACCATTGGTCGCTGGGAGCGGTTGTGGCCACGCCCAAGTATCACCTGGCCCTGCAACCCGGCACAAGGTCGAGCCTGACGCCGGCGGCAGCGCTGTATGTCTCGGAGATCGAAGCCATCGCGGCGGATGCCGTCCTGAACGCCGGCCAGTGGTATTGCCCGCGTCTGACCCATGCGCTGCTGGACGGTCGGGTGATCACCGGCCATTTCATGGCCAACAACGACGAACGCCTGGTGCTGGAGGATCCCGCCGCGCATGGCTTTTCCCTTGGCGGCGATCCGGGGAATGCGCGGATCGCGGGCGTCGCGGTTGACGGCCTGACGGTGCGGGTCGAACTGACCGCGCCACCTGCGGGCGTGGTCGAACTGCGCTATGCCTTCGGCGCGACGGACGACCGGGGGGACGGCCTTCCCGCGAACCGGGGCAGCCTGCGCGACGGCTGGGGGCGGCAGGCGCTGCATGATCCCGCGGTCACGCTGCGCCGCCATGCGCTGTCTTCGGCCGCCGTCGCGGTACGGGGATAGGGCGATGGTGACGACGGCGCCCTTCCGCCTGCCCTCGCCGCCCCCGGACGGGCCGGCGCATTTCACCCGCCGGCTGTCGCGGCATAAGGCGCTGGCGCATTGGTGGACCTTGCAGGAGGATGCGCTGATCGCCGATGCGGACGGCCCGGCGATTCCGGCGCGCAAGGGCGGCTGCCCGGCCCGGCTGTATCGTGGCGAGGGGAGCCCGATCTTCGCGCCGCTCGGGCCGCGCCGCTGGCCGGTGAACCCGGATCAGGCGCGGGGCGGCACCTGGGCCGAGGCGCGGTTTGCGATGGAGAAAACCGGGATCTGGTCCGTGGTTTCCATCACCCATACCACTGTTCCCGGGTCAGACCCCTGGGGGCTGCATTTCGACGCCGATGCGCCGCAACTGGTGCAACTGGTCAACGCCACGACCCGGGGGCAGACCTCGCTGCGCTCCTTCGACCCCGATCCGGCTTTGCGCCAGGACATGGACATCGGCCCCGGCGTCGCGCTGAAGGCAATGACGGCGGCGGTGGCGGTGCTGAACCTCGACCGGGGGAGTTTTCGCCTCGCCCCCGACCTGTCCGGCGGCTTTGTCGAGGGGATCAGCCCCCGCATGAAGGCCCAGGCCATGGCCGCACGCGCGGCACCCGAGGCGCGGCTTGCCATGGGGCGCGCGATGGCGGAACAGCCGCTTGGCGGCTGGTTCATGGATTTTCTGCTGATCCGGGGCGACCTTTTCGCCCTGCCCGAACTTCTGGCCGATCTACGCCTTTATTTCGACGCGGTGTGGGGGGAGCTTGCGCCATGAGGTGGAATTTCCTGTTCATCGCGGTCGACGATCTATGCTCGATCGACAGCCAGCTCGCGCTGCTGATCCCGGGGTATGACCTGCCGAACCTGCGCCGGCTGAAGGCGCGCGGCACCAATTTCCGTCGCAGCTATTGCCCGGTGCCGATCTGCGGGCCGTCGCGCGCCTCTACCATGTCGAACCTGTCGCCGGCGGAAACGGGCGTGTTGAACAACGCCTACAACTGGTGGGACTGCGGGCTGCGGCCCGAGCATATGATGAACTACCGCTTTCGCCAGGCGGGCTATTACCTTGGCAACGCCGGGAAAATCTTTCACGGCTATGGCGCGCAACAGCCTTGGGTCCATTCGGTGATCTACGACAGCCCCCGGCTGGAGGTCGACAGCTGGACCCCACCGCGCGACACCCGGTCGGACATGGGCGGGCGGCTCGGCTGGGCCTATACCGGCGACGAGACGAAGTTCTACGATCATGTCATGGCCTCGCGCTTCATCCGGTTTCTAGGGGACTACAAGGGCGAGCGGCCCTGGTTCTACGAGGTCGGCTTTTACAAGCCGCACAGCGATTACGACGCGCCGCTGCGGATCTACGAGACGCTGGACTGGCGCCGGGTGGTGATGCCCGAACCGTGGAAGGCCGGCTGGAACGCGCCGCTTTTCGTCGAGGAAAACCTGGTCCAGGGCCTGTTTCAGGATATGTCGGTGCATCCCGACACCTGGTCGGCCGAACAGTTAGAATACTGGCAGAAGTCGGTTCGCAACTACGCCGCCTCGGCGCTTTGGATGGACGAGCAGCTCGGCCGGGTGCTCGACGCGCTTGAGGCCTCTCCATGGGCCGACAGCACCATCGTCTCGCTCTATTCGGACCACGGCTACCATGTCGGCGACAACGGCCACTGGCACAAGTTCACGCTTTACGAGGCGGCGGCGCGCACGCCGCATGTGGTGGCCGTTCCGGGGCGCGAGCCGCGCGAGATATGGGCCGCCGTCTCGCACCTCGACCTTTACGCGACGCTTCAGGATTATGCCGGGATCGAGCGGACGGGCGCGATGCGCGGCATCTCGCAACGGTCCTGGATCGACGAGGGGACGGGGCGCGACGACCGGCCGGTGCCGACCTTCTGGTTCGGATCGTGTTCTGTCGCCTGGAAGAATTTCCGCGCGACGATCTACAGCGACGGGGCGTATGAACTGTTCGACGCCATCGCCGACCCCTGGCTGACCGTGAACCTGGCCGCGACCCATCCCCGGGCGGCGGAGATCCGCGAGATCCTGCTGGATACGATGCACGACTGGGGCTGGTCGGTGGTGACCGACGGGATCGTGTTGCGCAACGGCACCGTCGCGCGCAGCTTCATCGGCGATCCGGGCAAGGGCAATCTGAACGCGCGCCACAACGTATTGTTCGGCGATGTGACCCCCGCGGGACGGTCGCCCTATTACCAGAAGGTCTGGCGCGGCGCGCATCGCAAGGACGAGGGCGGCAATAACCATGTCTGGCACATCCCCCCGGATGTCGAAGAGATGGCGGTGACCGAATGGACCCACCTCGACCGGGTGACGATCCATGGCAACATCAACGACAACAAGATCGTGATGGACGACTGGACCTGGGGGACCAAGACCTTTCACCTGGGCCAGGGCAACAACGAATTGGGCGGGACCAACCTGCCGCGCGGCTCGATCCGGGTCCATGCCGGGTCGGGCAACGACACGATCCGCTCGCAGGCCAACTGGTGGTCGGACATCGACCTGGGTCAGGGCGACGACCGGCTCTACGTCACCGGCCAGGGCGGCCACCGTGTCCGTGCCGTGTCGGGCGACAATCTGATCGAGACCGGCCCCGGCAACGACGAGATCCTGACGGGCCACGGGCTGAACACCATCCGCACCCACGGCGGCGACGACAGGATCGTGATCCAGGGCGGGCGGAACGACATCGACCCCGGCCCGGGGCGCAATCTGGTGCGGGTGGGCCGCACCGGCCTGCCGCAGGTGATCCGCAATCTTTCTGCGGGCGAGACCGCGATCGACCTGTCGGATTTCGCCGGCATGACGCTGACCTGGACCAGCGAGGATCCCCGGCGCCACCGTCTGACCGCCGCCGACGAATCCGTGCTTTTCCTGGGGCTCGACCTCGACACGCTGAAATCGAGGATCTCCGGCCTGTGACAAGGACGGGCGGGTATTTCAAGCCCTTCCGGTGCCTGTCTTTTCGATTGATTTTCAGGGCGTCTGCTGCGCCGCCCACCCCCCCCGAAAATTGACATTCCGCCCATCTCGGCGCATCACTTTACCCTCACCCAAGGCGCGTCAGACCCGCGTGATCAAGACAGCTGAGAGGAAACCGGGTGTCCATTTCATTTTATCCGCAGTATTCTTATGACTCCGCCGTCCGCGAGCGCTTTCACGAGATCAGATTTTTCACCAACCGCACGGGCATGTCGGGCAAGCAGGCCCCGCGGGACGGGCTTGAGATCGGCCAGCCTGTCGAGACCTATTGCACCGCGCGCATCGAGGGCTACAGCACCATCGTGGCACAGCCGCGTCGCAAATTGTCGCTTTGCTCGATCGGTGCCTTTTCGTCCTGTGCCTCCTCGCTTCCTCCCCAGACCCGAATCGGGCGTTTCTGCAGTATCGCGCCGCATGTTACGGTGATGGGCTGGCGGCATCCCATCGAAGCGGTCACCCACAGTTCGGTTGCCTTCAACCGCCATCGGGAATTCACGGCGGCCTATCTCGACGATTTTCGCAGGTTCAACGGTGTCCAGCTTAGATGGCAATCCGTGCCGACACCGCAGGGGCGGGATCAGGTCGTGATCGGCAATGACGTCTGGATTGCCACCGATGTCGCCCTGGCCCCGGGCGTCACGGTCGGCGACGGCGCAGTGATCGCTGCGCGCAGCGTTGTGGTTCAGGATGTGCCTCCATACACCATCGTCGGCGGCAATCCGGCACGGGTCATCCGGCACCGTTTCCCGCAGGAAATCGTGGATGAGATGCTGGGTTGCCAGTGGTGGGATTTCGAGTACGGCGCGCTTCTTGAGGCCGGGCTCGATTTCGCCGACCCCGCCGGTTTTTTGAAACGGCTTTCCGATCTCGACCCTGCCGTTGCCGGCTATCCGACGATCAGCGGCGTCACCCTGGAAATGGATGTCCCGCCTGAAGAGGGCATATTGTTCAGCGTGCACGGAACTGTTTTGCGCTGGAACGGCAAGAACTTCGGGCAGGATGACCGGATCCACGACACCTCCTTTGCTTTGCGCCGCAATTCACACCTGCAACGGGGGGTTGCATTTGTCGAAAATGACGATGGCACCGTCTCGGTCTCGGTCGGCGATAAGTTCCTGTCCCCAAAAGAGGATGGGCACACGATGCAGCTGGAGCCGCATAAGCATGGCTGGGAACGTTTCATCGCGATCTGATCCCGAAGCGTGGCCCCCTACCCGGACCGGGATTCCCGAACTAGGGCGCGAGGCTGGAGCGCTGCGACAAACCGATGGCTCCGCCAGAGCGGTCCTGCTAAAAAGCTGCATGCGCTTCGGCGCGGGAAAGGTGAACGATGAAAGAGCAAGACATTCCCATCCTCGGCGTCTGCCGGTTTTCGATGCTGGGGCGCGGGGACTGGAAAGCCTATCGCAACCGCACCGATGACGAACTTGCCGCGATCTACGAGGAAAAGGCGCGCGAGCTGTTCGAGCCGGAACGGATGGATGCCCGCCTCGCGACGCTGGAGCATCTGACCCTGCGGTCGATGTCGCAGCAGACCGACCAGAATTTCCGCTTTCTGATCGTGACCTCGGACCGGCTGCCGGCGGAATTCGCCGCGAGGCTGACGGCGATCTGCGCCCGGGTGCCGCAGGTCGCGCTGCGGTTCGTGCCGCCGATGCACATCTCGGACGCCATGCACCAGTTCGTTGCCGAAGAGGGGCTGAATGCGCCCGATCTGGTGCAGTTCCGCCTGGACGACGACGACTGCCTGGCGCAGGATTTCATTCGCCGGCTGCGCCGCCATGCGGCGGGGATGTGGCGCAACGCGAATTTCGCGGTCAGCTTTCCGTCGATCTATTATTGTGTGACCGACGGGCCGACCGAAGGGATCTACGACTGGTATAGCCCGTTCTTCTCGGCGGGCGCAGCGATCCGCCACAACTCGCGCACGATCTTCGACTTCGGGCACTACAAGATTCCCGAAAGCCTGGTCGCGGTGACCGACCCGCATTTCCCCTGCATCGTCACCCATCGCGGCGACAACGACACGCCGCGCCACGCGCCGGAAATCCTGCGCAAACGCGGCATGTCCCCCGCCGCGCCGGACCAGATCCGCCGCGCGATCGAGCGCCACTTCCCCTACCTCACGGCGGAGGGGCGCGCGCTTTGCACCTTCGACAAGGTGGCGGTCTGACATCCGTGCCCGGCGATACGCCCGCCGGCCCCGCCGACAGCCGGCCCCGCTTCACCGATCCGCTGAACCTTGGCAATGCCTGGAATGCGGTCGAGGGCGACGATGGCGTGATCCGCTATCTGTCCGACCAGTGGGACCGCCGCGTCTTTGGCTTCG
>JAATGA010000477.1 GCA_015654855.1 Rhodobacterales bacterium | reverse complement strand
AGCCACGCCGCCGCAGCGCTTCATTGCAGATCTTCCGGTTCGTCACGCGGCAGCGGGCGGGATCGGGCCTGGTCATGGCAAGCCATTAACCACATGGATTCGACAGGGAAATCGATTCGACGGAGAAATCCCGTTTGAAACGGGACTTCTGCAACAACGCCAAACGACGAAGAGGCCCGACACATTCGGGTCGATTTGCATTGTTCTTCATACCGCACAGCCTGTTTAGATTGTATGGAATTGTGGGTTAAGGGCAACGCGCCATTTATGATCCGACCTTTCGGAGGGAGATTTCAGATGACGCGGGACAAGGTGGCGCTGGTCACCGGCGGCAGCCGCGGGCTTGGCCGCAGCATGGTGCTCATCCTGGCGAAACACGGGGTGGGTTCCGTCTTCACCTACAATGCCGCCGAAGGGGAGGCGCGAATTGTTGCCGCCCCGCGGCGGAAGCGGATGCCAAGGCGGTGCCACTTCAACTCAACACGGGCCGCCGCCACATTCGACGGGTTCGTGGAGCGGCTGAAAGAGGCCTCACCGAGATCGGCGCCGAGAGGATCGCCTATCTTATCAACAACGCGGGGATTTCGAACCATACGCCTTTCCCACAGGTGAGCGAGGCGGAATTCGACAGGCTATACGCGGTCAACTTCAAGGGCGTTTTCATCCTGACGCAAAAGGCGGCGCCGTTCATCAATGACGGCGGTGGCATCGTCAACATCTCTTCAGGCGTGACCCGTATCGTGAATCCGGACAGCGTGGCCTATGCCGTGTTCAAGGGCACGGTGGAGGTGTTCACGCGCTATCTGGTGCATGATCTCGGCAAGCGCGGCATCAGGGTCAACACTGTAGCACCGGGCGCGATCCAGACCGATTTCAGCGGCGGCGTGGTGCGCGACAATCCGGCGGTGAACCGGATGATCTCCGAGATGACGGCACTCGGTCGTCCCGGCTTGCCCGAGGACATCGGCCCGATGATCGCAACACTGCTGTCCGACGACAACCGCTGGGTCAATGCGCAGCCGATCGAGGTTTCGGGCGGCATGCGACTCTGATCCGGCGGGAAGTCCCGTCGTGCCCGCGGGGGCAGGGCAGGGCTTCTAGCGCCCCGCAGCTTCCTCGACATCCGGCGGGGCCAGCCGGTCGCCACTCGCTTCCCTGTCGGCTGCCTTCAGCGCGTCGATGAATGCGCGCAGGGCGGACGGCACATGGCGGTGGCCGGGGTAATACAGGGCGAGGCCCGGGCCGGGTGGGCACCAGTCGGTCAGCACGGGGATGAGGCGCCCCAACCGCAGGCCTTCCCGTGCGAAGCTCTTGGAGGACATAGGCGATCCCGAGGCCGCCCGTTGCGGCCTCCACCATCAGCTCGTTGTCGTCAAGCGTCAGCGCGCCGGGCACGTCCACTGTCAGTTCCTCGCCCTTGCGAGCGAATTCCCAGCGGTAGCGTTTGCCGCTGGGCAGGCGCTGGCGGATGCAGGCATGGCCTTGCAGGTCGTCCGGCACCTGCGGCATGCCGCGCCGGGCCAGATAGCCGGGGGCGGCCACCGCCAGAAACCGCTCCGTGCCGCCGAAGGGCACTGCGATCATGTCCTGCGGGACGGTCTCGGCCAGACGCACGCCGGCATCGAAGCCCTCGGCCACGATGTCGACCAGCCGCCCCTCGGCCACCAGATCCAGCTCCACATTCGGATGGCGCGCCAGAAAGCCGGGCACCACATGGGCCAAGAGCCAGCGCACCGCCGCGCGGTTGGCGTTGATCCGCAGCAGCCCGCCGGGCGCGCCGCGTTCTTCCGCCAGACCGTCCAGCGCCACGTCGAGGCCGTGCAGCAGCGGATGCAGCCGCTCCAGCAGCCGCGCCCCGGCATCGGTGGGGGAAACGCTGCGGGTGGTGCGGTTGAGCAGGCGGATGCCAAGGCTGCGCTCCAGCGCGATCACCGTATGGCTGAGGCCGGAGCGAGAGACCCCAAGCGCATCGGCCGCCTTGCGGAAACTGCGATGGGTGGCGACGGCGGCGAAGGCTTCCAGATCGTCGAGAGAGGGGCGGGTCATTGGTGTCAATGCTGCACCATCCAATACGAATATCACTGTCTTATAGCACCAATGCGGCGGGGCTACATGGCTTGCATCAACAAGGGAGACATCCATGGGCAAGACATGGTTCATCACCGGGGCATCCTCGGGCCTCGGTTTGGAAATGACGCGGCAACTGCTGGCGCGCGGCGACAGGGTGGTGGCGACGCAGCGGCGGGAGGGGGCGCTGGCCGACCTCGGGCGCGCGCATGGCGAAAGGCTGCTGGTCCTGCCGCTCGACGTGACGGACGCGGCGGGGATGCGCGCGGCGGTGGCCGAGGCCTTCGGCTGGGCGGGGCGGATCGACCTGGTGGTCAGCAATGCGGGCTACGGCCTGTTCGGCGCGGCCGAGGAAGTGTCGGACGACCAGATCGCGCGGCAGATCGCCACCAACCTGACCGGCTCGATCCAGTTCATCCGGGCGGTTCTGCCGCATCTGCGGGCGCAGGGCGGCGGGCGGATCGTGCAGGTGTCATCGGAAGGCGGGCAGATTGCCTATGCGAACTTCAGCCTCTACCACGCGACGAAATGGGGGATCGAGGGCTTCGTCGAAGCCGTCGCGCAGGAGGTGGCGCCCTTCGGGATCGACTTTATCCTTGCCGAGCCGGGGCCGACCGCCACGAACTTCGGGGCGGGCCTGGTGCATGCCGAGCCGATGGCGGCCTATGACGCCACCCCGGCGGGAGAGGTGCGGCGCGCGATCGCGGAGGGCAGCTTCGTTGTGTGGGGCGATGCGGCGCGCAGCGTGGCGGCGATGATCGCGGCGGCGGATGCCGTGCAGCCCCCCCTGCGGCTGGTGCTGGGCAGCACCGCCCATGGTTCCGTCACCGCCGCGCTGGCGCGACGGCTGGCGGAGGTCGAGGCGCAGCGCAACGTGGCTTTCTCGGCCGACCGGGATATGTGAGGCTGCACCGGCGCCCTGCCGATCTGATCGGAAGGGCACCGGGCCGAAAACGGGAGGCGCCTGACAATTACTTGTTGCGCCGCAGTCCGATTGCGATGGCGAGGCCTGCGGCGGCGGCAAGTGCGCCGATAAGGAAGACGCTGGCATATCCCGCCCGGTCGGCCACCAGCCCGGCCAGCGGGCCAGTCAGCCCGTAGGCCAGGTCCTGAAACGCCGAATAGCCGCCGATCGCCGTGCCGCGAAATGCAGGCTCGACCAGCCGCACCACCTCGCGCCCCATCGCCGGGAAGATCATCGAACAGCCGAGGCCGGTCAGGAATGCCCCCGCCAGCGCGGAGCCGGGATCGGTCGCGCCCCAGATCAGTGCTTGCCCCACGGCCTCCACCGCCAGCGAGCCGATGGCCACGGGCAACCCGCCGATCCGGTCGGGCAGCGAACCGCAGAAGACCCGCATCAGCACGAAGCCCAGGCCGAAGGCGGTCAGTCCCAGCCCGGCATGGCTCCACCCCCGGTCAAGGAAATGCAGGGTGAAGAAGGCACCGATGGCGGCAAAGCCGATGCCTTGCAGGCCGACCACGCTGCCCTGCACCCAGATGCGGCCGATCACCCGACGGAAGGACGGGCGCGCGACCGCCGGTTGCGGGGCGATGCCGGGGATGCCGCGCACCGCGAGCAGGCCGAGCGCGGGCAGCACCGCGCCCACCGCCATCGTGGCGGCAAAGCCGATCCGTTCCATCAGTGCTAGCCCGACCGGCGCGCCCAGGGCCAAAGCGCCGTAGATCGCCGTCCCCATCACCGCCAGCACCCGCCCGGACCGCGCCGGACCGACAAGGGCGATGCCCCAGCCGATCCCCCCCACGGTGACAAGACTTTCGCCGCAGCCCGCCAGCACACGGCCCCCCAGCAGCAGCGCATAGGCCGGAAGCGCACCGATCCCCGACAGGCCGGAGGCCACGGCTGCCAGCGCCCCGGCCAGATAGACGGCGAGGCCCCGCACCACGGCTGGTTTCGTCCCCCGCCGGTCGGAGAAGGCTCCGGCCCTGCCGCGGGTGGCCAGCGTGGCAAGGAAGGCCGCGCCGGTGGCCAGCCCGGCCCAGAGGTTGCCGAAGTGCAGCGTGCCGCTGACATGCACCGGCACGGTGGGCAGGGCCATGCCGACGCAGAGATAGGCGATGAACAGAAGGGCCGCGAGGCCGTAGAGGTGCCCTTCGCCGGGCACACGGGTAGATGAAAGAGTCATGGGTCGTCCCTGACTGCTCCTCGCGCGGGCGGGTGCCGCAGGCAGAGGGCATGAAAAAACGCACTCCGACCTGCGAGGATCGTTGAGTGCGTTGCATGACGTTAGACGCTTACGGACAGCAGGGCTGACAAGGGACATCTAGCCCAGCGTAACCGGCAAGTCAACCGGCGCAGGTTTACCGGATCTCCTCCAGCCGCGCGGCAATGCGGAACAGCAGGGTGTTGAGCAAATCCTGTTCCTCCTTGTCCAGCACGGTGCAGACCTCGGCGTCGAGCGCGCGCAGGATGTCCCGCCCCGGTTCCAGCCGATCCTGCGCTGCCTCTGTCAGCGCGATCAGGCTGATCCGGCCGTCATCCGGCGATACCTCGCGCCGCACCAGCCCGTCCCTTTCCATCCGCGACAGCAGTTGTGCCATACTGGGCTGTTCCACCCCGGCGATGGCGGCCAGTTCCTTCTGGCTCAGCTTCTCGCCGTTCTTCAGCGCCACCAGCACCGGCAGTTGCGAGGCGGTGATGCCAGCCTGCCGCAGCCGCAGATCGACCAGCCTTGCCAGAGGCCGGGCGACATGGCCGATCGTCAGCACAGGCATGGCCTCGGGCAACCAGTTTACGCTCATCTTCGCCCCTTGATTAATATAGGTGCCTATTTATATCAGATAGGAGGCTATATTATCGAAGGAACTCCCCCATGCCGCAAGTCCCGAAGATCGCCGTGATCGGTGCCGGTCCCGCCGGGCTGACCCTTGCCAACCTGTTGCAGCGCCATGGTTGGCCGGTCACGGTTCTGGAAAGCGATGCCACCCCCGACAGCCGCGATCAGGGCGGCACGCTGGACCTGCATTCCGACGGCGGGCAGATCGCGCTGGAAAAGGCCGGGCTGCTTTCAGACTTCCTGTCTCTCGCGCGCAGCGAGGATCAGGAGACACGCATCGTCGATACCGCCACGGGGGCGATCCTCCATGCCGATCTCCCGGAGCCGGAAGAGGGCGACAGGCCAGAGATCGACCGCATCGCCCTGCGTCGGCTGCTGCTGCGCCCGCTGGCCGAGGGCACCGTCCTCTGGGGGGCGCGGGTGGAGAAGATCGTGCCTCTCGGGAGCGACCGATACGACATCCGCCTTGCCGACCGCCGTCATGGCCCCTTCGACCTGATCGTCGGGGCGGACGGGGCCTGGTCGAAGGTGCGCGCGGCCCTGTCGCCGGTGCATCCGGCCTATACCGGGGTGACATATGTGGAGCTGTGGCTTTCCGACGTGGACAGGCGGCATCCGGCGCTGGCGGGGCTTGTCGGGCACGGCAGCCTGTTTGCGCTGAAGAATGGCGCCGGGATATTCGCGCAACGCAACGGTGGCGGCACGATCCGCGTCTATGCGGCCTTCCGCACTCAAGCCGAAGAGGGCGAGCGGACTGACAGGGTGCTGGCAGGCATCACCGTGGAGGACATCCTGAAACGGTTTCCGGGCTGGACGTCCGCGCTGACGGAGTTGGTTGCCGAGGCGGACATGATCACGGCCATCCGCCCGATCTGCACTCTGCCGCCGGATTTCCGCTGGCCGCATCGTCCGGGCCTCACGCTGCTGGGCGATGCGGCACATGTGATGGCGCCGATGGGCGCGGGCGTCAATCTGGCGATGCTGGATGCGGTCGATCTGGCTGAGGCGCTGACGGCAGGGCCGGACCGGCACGCGGCGGTCGCGGCGTTCGAGACCGCCATGACGGAGCGGGCGGCAGCGATAGCGCGGGAAACCGCCTCGGGATTTGCCGAATGGTTCTCGGCTCAGGGAGCGCAGGCGCTGCTGGACCACATGGCTCGACACGCCGACGGGCCGGAGGCGGGCTGAACCCGGCGACCGTCACGCATTTCCAAGATCGCGGATATAAGCGCGGAACATGTCGGCCATGGCATCGGCATAGGTGTCGATCTCCTCCGGCCTGCGGGGCGTTTCCGAGAATTGCTTGCCCACGGCAGTCAGCGTGGCGGCGATGAGATCGCCCGCACGGTCGCGGGTGGCGGCATCGGCATCGGACAAGGCCTCGTGCAGGAAGGCATCGAACACGCCCTCACCGGCGGAGCGCGCCTCCTTCGCCTCGGGCGCGTTGCGGTAGAGGGGGGCAGCATCGCCGAGCGCAACGCGCAAAGCCGCTTCCTGACATTCCGAATGCAGGAAGGCGTGGACCAGTGCGCGCAACCGTTCCATCGGCGGGCGCGAGGCATCGCCAAGGGTCTGCGCCAGCATGTCCGTGGTCTGCCGCCACTCGTCGGCCTGAAGGCGGAACAGGATTGCCGCCTTGTTCGGGAAATACTGGTAGAGTGAGCCGACGCTGACCCCGGCCTTTTCCGCCACCCGCGCGGTGGTGAAGCGCGCCGCGCCCTCCTTCGCCAGAACCTGAACAGCAGCATCCAGAATCGCCGCGACCAGAGCTGCCGAGCGTTCCTGCTTCGGCTGCTTTCGCGTGGAAATCCGGGGGGATGGGCGGTCGGTCATCGGGGGGTCCGGGAATGCGAATGGAAAATGCGATGGATTATTCGTATTTATTGCTGCAACGCAAGGCACCCTCCCGCGAGCAGTTTACGGAAAGTCTTGCCCCTTCGCCAATCATGGAGAATTTACATGCATGTATTCGTTACCGGGGCCACCGGCTGGGTCGGCTCGGCCGTCGTCAAGGAACTTCTGCAAGCCGGGCACAGCGTCACCGGCCTCGCCCGGCCGGGGCCCAAGGCCGCCGCGCTGGCGCAGGCCGGGGCCGCCGTGGTGGAGGGGTCGCTCGACGATCTGGAGATCCTGCGCGCCGTGGCCTCGGTCGCGGATGCGGTGATCCACACCGCCTTCAACCACGACTTCTCGAAGTTTCTGGAAAACGCGGCGCAGGACGCGCGGGCGATCGAGGCCCTCGGCAGCGGGCTGGACGGGCGGGACCGGCCCTTGCTCGTCACCTCCGGTCTTGCGGGCCTGCCGCGCGGCGCGACCGAGGCGGACCTGCCCGCCGCCAGTGCCCGCAGGTCCGAGTCGACGGCCCGGGCGCTGGCCGAACGCGGGGTGCGCGCCGCGACGGTGCGGCTGGCGCCTTCGGTCCATGGGATCGGGGATCACGGCTTCCTCCCGCTGGTGATCCGCAAGGCGCGGGAGACGGGGGTTTCGGCCTGGATCGGCGAGGGGCTGAACTGCTGGTCTGGCGTGTATCGGCAGGACGCCGCGCGGGTCTACCGGCTGGCGCTGGAACAGGGCGTGAGCGAGTCCGTCTATCACGCGGTGGCCGAGGCCGGTCTGCCCTTCCGCGACATTGCCGAGGTAATCGGGGGCCGGCTGGGCCTGCCGGTGGAGGCACGCGGGCCGGAGCATTTCGGCTGGTTCGCGGGCATGGCCGGGGGCGAGATGTCGGTGTCCAGCACCCATACCCGCGCGGTGCTGGGGTGGGAGCCGACCGGGCCGGACCTCTTCGCCGACCTCGAAGACCCGGGCTACTACGGCGGGTGAGGATCATGACCCCCCGTTTTTCCGCCCCGATCATGGCCTTTCTTCCTGGAGCATCCCTCATGGTCAGCATTCCGGCCGATATCATGACGGAGGTTTCCGCCGCCCCACCTGCTGCCCCTCCACCTGCTGCCATCGTGGAAAACGGCCGACGTGTCCGCGAACGGGCCGAGGCTTTCGCAGCCAGCCTGTCGGAAGCGCAGCGGTCCGCGCTGCTGCACCCCTACACCTTCGCCAATGCCGCGCGCTGGCATACTTATCCGCAACGGTATCTGGGGCGGCGGGGCCGGATCGGGCTGCGACGGGAAACGCTCACGCCCGGGCAATGGGAGGCGCTGCATACCCTGCTGGCCGCAGCCACGGGCAGCGGCAGGAACGAAGGCCATGACGAGATGGCAGCACCTGAACGCCGACGACCACCTGCGGCAGATCGGCAAGGGCGACAGCTACGGAAGGGGCGATTTCTACATCGCCTTCCTCGGCACGCCCTCGGACAGCGGGCTGTGGCAGTTGCAGTTCGGTGGGCATCACCTCGCCCTGATCAACACCTACCGGGATGGCGCACTGGCGGGCGCGACGCCCTCGTTCCAGGGGATCGACCAGGCCCGGGCTGGTCAGTTATGCTCGACTTGTCCTGTTCCGCCGATACTGGGTTGGAGAAACCCCTATCTCGCGCTTGAAGGCGTTGGAGAAGGCGCTTTCCGAGGCATAGCCGAGCCTGTGCGCCAGCGGGGCCAGCGGGCCGCCTGCCTCGCGCAGGGTGCGCATCGCCAGACGGATGCGCCAGCGCGTCAGATAGGCCAGCGGTGACACCCCGGCCACCGCGCGGAAATGCGTGGCAAAGGTGGTGCGCGACATGGCGCAGGCACGAGCGAGCTCCGGCAGGTGCCAGTCGCGCCCCGGCTCGGCATGGATCAGCCGCAGCGCCGGGGCAAGGCGCGCATCGGCGATGGCGCGCAACATGCCGGGGGGCGGGGCATCCGGCCCGGCCAGATAGGCGCGCAGGATCTGCACGAACATCATCTCGGCGATCTGGCGGGTGATCAGCGCGGTGCCGGGCTGCGCCGCCTCCCGTTCGGCCACCAATTGCCCCAGAAGCCACGCGAGCGGTCCGGCCTGCGGCGCATCCGCCCGCACATGGATCACCGGCGGCAGCATCACGGTCAGCAGCGCGCCACCCTCCGGGTCCAGCCGTACATGACCGCCAAGCTGCACGCAGTCGCCGCCATCGCCCAGCCGCCCGATTTTCTCCGGCTGGCTCGCGAAAAAGGCCACGGCGTCGATGGACACAGTTTCGGGCCTTGCCGCCATGACAAAGGGGCGCGGTGCGGTCAGCAGGATCACGTCACCCGCCTCCATCCGCAGGGGCGCGTCATTCCCCACCGTCAGCCAGCAGCCGCCCTTCAGCAGGGCAAAGAACTTCAGCTTATCGGGGGCAGGAAAGCGCAGGCCCCAGTCGCCCCCGGCCTCGAACCCGCCTGCCAGCACCGGATGTGCCGCGACAAGGCGCAGCAGGTCCGAGAAGGGATCATCCTGCAAATCCGAACTGTCGAGCATGTAATCCGAACTCCGCCGCATTCTGTGTTCGCAAGAGGGTGGCTATCTCTGCCCGGCAAATCAAGGAGGCATCCATGACAAATCTTCAGACCCCCATCGGTTCCGGCTTCACCGCCGCCTCGACCGCGGCCGAGGTCATCGCGGGCATCGACCTGACGGGCAAGACCGCCATCGTGACGGGAGGCTATTCCGGCCTTGGGCGCGAGGCGGTCCGCGCGCTGCTGTCGGCGGGCGCGCGCGTCATCGT
>JAATGA010000528.1 GCA_015654855.1 Rhodobacterales bacterium | reverse complement strand
ATCATGACCCTGCACGGCGCCAAGGGCCTGGAGTTTCCCGCCGTCTTTCTGCCGGGGTCGGAGGACGGGCTGTTCCGCAGTCAGCGCAGCATGGACGAAAGCGGCCAGAAGGGCTTGGAGGAGGAGCGGCGGCTGGCTTACGTCGGCATCACCCGGGCCGAACGGATCTGCACCATCTCTTTCGCCTCGAACCGGCGGGTCTATGGTCAGTGGCAAAGCCAGTTGCCCAGCCGGTTCATCGACGAACTGCCGGCCGAACATGTCGAGGTGCTGACGCCCCCCGGCCTTTACGGCGGTGGCTATGGCGCGGCGATGCCGGGTTATGGCGGGGGCATGGGCGGCGGTTTCGGCGGCGGCCCGACCATCGAGGAGCGCGTGGCGAAGGCCGATGTTTACAACTCCCCCGGCTGGCGGCGGATGCAGGATCGCGCGGCGACCCGCCCCGTCGCGCAACCGCGCGAGGCGCGGGGCATGACGATCGACGCCACCGCCGTCTCGGCCTGGGGCATCGGCGACCGGGTGTTCCACAAGAAGTTCGGCTATGGCACGGTGCAGGGGATCGAAGGCGACAAGCTGGAGATCGACTTCGAGCACGCCGGGGTGAAAAAGATCGTCGCGGGCTTCGTCGTGCCCTCGGAACAGGGCGACGACGTGCCGTTCTGAACGGTTGCGCCGCCCGGCGCCGCGGCAGCGAGGGGCGGCGCCGTTTCACCGCGATGCGAGGCCGCGTCTGATCGGCCGCGTGCGACCGAAGCCCCGGGGCGGTCCAAGCCGCGCCGGACCTGATGCCGCCGTCGGGAAGCATTGCCCCGAAAAACCGAAGGGCCGCAGCCCTGCGGCGCGGCCCTGTTACTTCCCGGACGCGCCCGCGCTTGCTTACTGCGCCGGAACCTTCAGCGCGTCATAGCCGGAGGTGAAGCCTTTCAGCGACAGATCGACCTGCACCTTCTGATCCGGGGCCACGGCGGGCACCAGGGTCATCACCGCCTTGGCGCCCTTTTTTAGTTGCGCCACCTCGTCGGCGGTAAAGCCGACGCGGGCGATGCAGCCGATCCTGGTGCAGAAGCTGTAGGGATAGACCTTGGGTTTGGCGCCGTCGATCGCCAGTTGCAGGTTGGCGGGCAGCAGGGTTTCCAGCGGCACGATGACCGTGGCGCCCGCCGCGACCTGACCGCCGGCCGGCAGCGGGAAGATGGTGAACTCGGCTACGTCGGTGCCTTGGCCATCCTTCAGCAACTGATAAAGCTGGCAGGCGTCCTTGGCGGCGTCCTCGCCCTCCTCGCGGATGCAGCGCTGTTCCCACGACTCGCTTTTCGAGGCGAGATAGGTCTCGCCGACGGTCGCCGCATCACGGCTTTGCGGCAGTTGCGGCATGGCGCCGACCTCGGTCCCGGTCGAGAACTCCTGGTCCGCCGGCGCGGGCGTGGTGGCGGGCGCCTGTTCGGCCGGGGCCTGCTCCTGGGCGAAGGCCGAGGTCATGCAAAGCGCCGCGAGGCCGGCGCCAAGCGCCAGTTTCCGAGACAGTTCGATCATGGGCATGTTTTTCAGTCCCTTGTTTGGTCTGGCGGCCTCGTATCACGCCGCGCAGACGGTGTCAGGGGCGAAATGCGCCGATGCGGCGGCAAATGGCTGTGATCTGCCGGCGCGCCGCCCTGGCTGCGCCCGAAAAGCCCGCCGGTTTTCCGTGGCGCGGGATGCACGCCCGCCGAGGGTCCTTGTGCCCCGGCCGCGGGTCAGGCGCGCATTTTTCGCCGGTCAGAGAAACGAGAGGCGGGGGGAGCGCAGGATCTGCCCGCGAAAGTGGCGCATCGTCCGGGTGGTGCGCCGTAAATGAAAAGGGCCGGCGAACCGGCCCTTTTCAGAATTGTTTTTATGCTCCCTGTCGGACTGGCCGACTTCTGACCAAGGACGCTATGTCGGATTGTGACCCTCGTCAACCGGGAAAATCCCCGGCGGCAGGGCGGGGAAAGGTGTAAAAAAGCCGCGCCTTTCGAGGGCGCGGCCAGTCCGACAGGGAGGAAGTTGCCACCGGGCGGAAACCCGAAACGCCCGACAAGGCAAGATTGGCAGGTCTGCGTAAACAAGTCGTTATCCTCGCGCGCCCCGATCCGGGCGTTCCGATCCGGGCGCATCATTCCTGCGCTTCGACGACCGGCGCCGCGGGCGGGGTCGCGGCGCCGGGCATTGCGGTGGAAGCATCCGGTGTTCATGCTAGGGGGCTGTGGGCGGCTCTCGTCTCCCGGTGTCGGCGGCAGACGGTGCCAGGCCAATAGCGTTGCGGCCCGACCGAAGGGAACCGGATCCGCACCCCGGCCATGAAAATGTGAACTGCTGGTGCGGCGGGTTGCACCCGGCATTTTGCCCGCCGCGTCTTGCCGCGCGGTCGCCCGTTCCCCTGGAGGCGCAATGCCGCTAGAAACCGTGATCAGGGACCTTGGTGCCGCCTGTTTCCGCGCGCCTTGCGTGCGGGCCAGGATGGCCCCGGGGCGGTGGCGATGATCGGACGCGCGTCCGGCGCGCGGGGTGCGGGGTTCAGGATTGGCGAAGGATGACAGGCCGATGACCGACAGTATTTTCGTAGGCGGCGGGGGCGAGGGCTATGAGGTCCCGCAGAACCTGCTGTTGAAATACGGCAACCGCCACGGGCTGATCGCCGGGGCGACCGGCACCGGCAAGACGGTGACGCTCCAGGTGCTGGCCGAGGGGTTTTCGGCCGCCGGCGTTCCGGTCTTCATGGCCGATGTGAAGGGCGATCTGTCGGGCATCGCCGCACCAGGCTCCGTGACGGCGAAGACCCATGACGCCTTCGTCTCTCGGTCCGGGACCATAGGCCTTGATCTCACCTACCGGGCCTTTCCGGTAACCTTCTGGGATGTCTTCGGCGAGCAGGGGGTGCCGATCCGCGCCACCGTGGCCGAGATGGGGCCGCTGCTGCTGTCGCGCCTGCTGGAACTGACCGAGCCGCAGGAGGGGGTGCTGAACGTGGCCTTCCGTCTGGCCGACGAACAGGGGCTGCCGCTGCTGGATCTGAAGGACCTTCAGGCCCTGCTGGTCTTCGTGGCCGAGAATGCGACCGGGATTTCGGCGCGCTACGGGCTTGTCTCGCCGACCTCGGTCGGTGCGATCCAGCGCCGGCTGCTGGTGCTGGAAAACCAGGGCGCGACCTCGATGTTCGGGGAGCCGGCGCTGGCTTTGGCCGATCTGATGCGCACGGATGAGACGGGATTCGGCATGGTCAACGTGCTGGCCGCCGACAAGCTGATCAATTCGCCAAGGCTTTACGCGACCTTCCTGCTGTGGCTGCTGTCCGAGCTGTTCGAGGAAATGCCCGAGGTGGGCGACCCGGACAAACCGAAGCTCGTCTTCTTCTTCGACGAGGCGCATCTGTTGTT
>JAATGA010000452.1 GCA_015654855.1 Rhodobacterales bacterium | reverse complement strand
TTGCCCGCGACCATCATCAGGTCGGCCATCTCGTCGACGATGACGACGATATAGGGGAAGGGCTGCGGTGCGAATTCGTCGGTCTCGAACACCGGATCACCGGTTTCCTCGTCGAATCCGGTCTGGATGGTGCGCTTGAACATCTCGCCCTTGTCCAAAGCTTCGCGCACGCGGCCGTTGTAGCCCTCGATGTTGCGCACGCCCATCTTGGACATGCGGCGATAGCGTTCCTCCATCTCGCCCACGACCCATTTCAGGGCGACGACGGCCTTTTTCGGATCGGTCACGACGGGCGACAGAAGGTGCGGGATACCATCATAGACGCTGAGTTCCAGCATCTTCGGGTCGATCATGATCAGCCGGCATTCCTCGGGCGTCAGCTTGTAGAGGAGGCTCAGGATCATCGTGTTGATCGCGACCGATTTGCCCGAGCCGGTGGTCCCGGCGATCAGAAGGTGGGGCATCTTGGCGAGGTTGGCCACGATCGGATCGCCGCCGATATCCTTGCCGAGCGCGAGCGGCAACCGCATCTGCGTGTCGCCGAAATCGCGCGCGGCGAGGATTTCCCGCAGAACCACCTTTTCGCGATGCACGTTCGGCAGTTCGATCCCGATGACCGACCGACCCGGCACGGTAGAGACGCGGGCGGAAAGCGCCGACATCGACCGGGCGATGTCGTCGGCAAGTCCGATGACGCGGCTGGCCTTCAGGCCGGGGGCCGGTTCCAGCTCATACATGGTCACCACGGGACCGGGGCGGACCGAGACGATCTCGCCCTTCACGCCGTAGTCGTCCAGCACGGATTCGAGCATCCGGGCGTTTTCCTCCAGCGCCTCGTTCGACAGCGAGTGGCGCTGCACGGTCGAGGGGTTGGTCAGCAGCGAAAGCGGCGGCAGTTCGTATTCCTGCACATGCTCCTCGAACCGCAGGCGGGGCTGGGCCTCTTGCACGGCGCGGGTTGACAGGGCTTGTTTCTTCGCCGGGGCCTGCTGGACCACCGCCCGCCGCTCGGGTGTGGCCATGGGGCGCTCCGAGGGCAGGGCAGGGGGGGCTGCGGGCAGATCGGCGGCGAGCGCATAATCCTCGTCACCCTCCCATGCCTCGTCGGCATATTCGGGCAGTTCGTCCGACTGCCATTCGGCCGCGATCGGCAGGTCGTCCTCGCCGTAATAACCCATGTCGTCCTGGGCCGGGGCGTCGTCCTGCCACACCGGTTCGGCGACCGGGGGACGGGCGGCGGGCATCCGGCCAAGCGGGGCGGGACGGAGGGTATCGGCAACCGGGGCCGGGCCGGGCTGGACCGCAGATGCCGCTACGAGCGTCGACAGGGACGGAGCCGACAGGGCGGGCGCGGCCAGGCCGGGGCCGCCGACGATGGGAGGTTCGATCCGCTGCGCCAGCGGCGTCGGGCCGGCCGGCGCGGCGTCGCGGCGGGTGTTGGCGATCAGCGGAACCGGGCCGCGCGGGCGGGCCATCGGCGGCTCGCGCCGGTTCTGGATCGCGGCTTGCAGCGGGGTCAGTTCCTGTTCGGGCGTGCGGGTGCGCGAGCGGATGACCTCGGAAATCCGGCTGCTGATCCGGTCGGCGGGGGGCATGTCGAGCGCCGACAGCGGCACGATCTCGGGGTCGGGCAGTTCGGGCTGCGGCTCGGGCGTGCGGCGCATCAGGCCGGGCATCCGGGCCAGAAGGCCCAGCTTTTCCCGGGGTTGTGCATATTGCGGCGCCTCGGCCAGCGGCTCGACATAGCGCGGATCGGCGCGCAGGGGCGCGGCCTGGCCCCAGCCCTGCACCCGCTCCGGCACGGCGAGGGGGGCCGCGTCCTCGATCAGCATATCGTCGGCAGGGGCGCGGCGGACCAGACCGCCACGGGCGGATTGCGCGGCCATGGGCTGCGGGGCGTAGGATTGGGGTGCATAGGCTTGCGGGACGGGCTGCGCGGCGGCGGCCGCCGCGCGCTTTTCACGCTGCCGTTCCTGCCAGCCCTGGGCGGCGCGACCGGCACCCTGCGCGCCTTTGCCGGCGGCATTCAGGATGGCATTATAGGCGATGACGGAACCGACCATCAGGAAATGCCGGATCACCCGCAGCTCCGCCATGTCGAACCCGGTGACGAACAGCATCGCCGCGATCATCGCGGCGGCCAGCACCAGCGACAGGATTTTCAGTCCGATCCCGGCGTTGACCGGGGCGACGCCCAGCATCGCGCCCAGAACCGTATCGCCGAAAAGCCCGCCAAGGCCGAAGGAATGCGCCCAGCCCGATCCCGGCACCAGGGTCGCGGCATAGACCGAGCAGAGCGCCACGGCCACCACGCCGAAGACGACCCGGCCCATCGCCCGATCTTCGCCGCGATGGGTGACGAACCTTGCCCCCCAAGCCAGGAACAGGACCGGCAGCGCCCAGACTCCCTTGCCGCCGATGATGATCAGCGTCGAGGCGATGGCCGCCCCGAACCGGCCAAGCATGTTATGTGCCGGCGCATCCGTTGCGACCATCCAGCCCGGATCCTCGGGCGAATAGCTGGTGAAGATCAGGGTGAAGGCCACCGCCACGACCAGCAGCAGGATCCCCAGAAGCTCTCGCCCCCGGCGTTCCAGCATGGCTTGGGTGTTCTGGTCCAGAAGCGGATCGCGCTGCCGTGCCTGCCAGGATGCCATATGCCGTCCCCTCAACCGTAAAGGCAGTCGCGAAGCCGGATCAGGCCGCGCTGCGTTTCTTCTTTTGGGGCCACCAGGGCGACCCGGATGTAATGCTTGCCGGGGTTTTCCCCGTCGACGTCTCGCGACAGGTAAGCGCCGGGCAGAACCCGCACCCCCGCCTCGCGCCACAATTTCAGCGCGGCCTCTTCGCCATCCCCGACCGGAAGCCAGAGGAAAAAGCCGCCCTCCGGCACGTCAAAGCCCTGAAGGCCGGAAAAGACCTCGGCCGCGATGCGGAATTTCTCGTGATAAAGCGCGCGGTTGGCGGTCACATGCGCCTCGTCGTCCCAGGCCTTTTCGCTGACCCGCTGGATCGGCAGGGGCAGAGGCGCACCGGCATAGGCGCGCAACTGGCGGATACGCCGGATCCCCTCGACCCCGCCGGCGACAAAGCCCGACCGCAGCCCCGGCAGGTTCGACCGTTTCGACAGCGAGTTGAACGAGAAGACCCGCTCCGGGTCCGCTCCGGCCTCGCGGGCCACTTCCAGCACGCCGACGGGCGGTGCGCTGCGCCAGATCTCGGCATAGCATTCGTCGGCGAAGATCAGGAAATCATGCTTTTCGGCCAGGGCCAGCAGGTCGGCCCAGTAGCCCCGGCTTGCGACGGATCCCTGCGGGTTTGCCGGCGAGCAGATATAGGCAATCGCCGTCCGGTCCAGCACGCCCGCGGGCAAAGCGGCGTAGTCCGGCAGAAAGCCGGTCGCGGCTGTCGCGGGCACATAGACCGGCTCGGCCCCGGCGGTCAGCGCAGCGATGGCATAGACCTGGTAGAACGGGTTCGGCATCAGCACGACGGGGCGCTGGCGGTTCTTCACCTCGGGGCAGAGCGCGATGCCGACGTTGAACAGCCCCTCGCGCGTGCCGTTCAGCGCCATGATCCGGTCCGGCGCCACATCGGCGCCATAGCGGCGCGAGATCCAGCCGGAGATAGCGGCCAGCAGTTCCGGCGTGCCGTCGTTCGGCGGATATTTCCCGAAACCGTCGAGGTTCGCGGCCAGCGTGGGCCCGACGAAATCCGGCATCGGGTGGCGCGGCTCGCCAATGGTCATCGCGACCGGGGCCTCGTGGCCCGGCGCGTGATGATCCAACAGTTTCCGCAGACGCGGAAACGCATAATCCGGAAGGTTCGAAAACCGCTCAGGAAACGCCATACTGCCTCGCTCGTCGGGGTCGTAGCGCCCCGTTCACACCGAGAATAGCGCCCCGCAAACGCGAGGTCCAGAAAAACGGTGGCCGGACGTGGGGTTAATACCACAGATTGCGGCAGAATGTGGCTTTTGCGCAGTAGGCTGCGGCCCCCGGAATGCCCGGGCAGCCGCCTTACGCAGGGTCAGCCAAGCGCCCTTTGCGCCGCGGCCCCCAGGCGCAACAGTCGTTCCTCGGCCATGGGTGCGGCCATCAGCATGATGCCGCAGGAGGGTTGCCCCGTCGGCAGGGTCAGCGCGCAAAGGCCAAAGAGGTTGCCGATCCGGGTGTTGCGCAACGCGAGGAGGTTCTCGCTGACGTAATAGGCATCATCCGTCATCAGCCGCCCGGAATCGGGCGGCAGGATGGGAGAGGTCGGCAGGATCACCGCATCGTAGCCGGCGGTCCGCGCCGCCCATTGGGCGCGCAACTGCTCCAGCCGCCGCCAGCCGGCGATGTAGTCGACCGCCGAAACCTCGGCCCCGCTGCGGAACCGTTCGAGGATGCGCGGGAACATCTTCTGCGGTGCGGCCTCGATCACTTCGCGCCAGATCGCGTAACCCTCGGCGGTGAAAAGGATCCCCGCGAGATGCAGCGCCTCGGCCACCTCGGGCGCCTGAAGCTTTTCGATCCTGGCCCCGGCGCCAGACAGGCGGGCGGCGGCATCCTCGAACCCCTCGGCGGGGCGGTCGCGCAGATCGGTGAGTGCGACCGTCTCCAACATGGCGAGCCGCACGCCGGCAAGACCCGCGCCGTCCAGATCGGCGGGACGGCTGCCCTCAAGCAGCGCGAGGATCTGCGCGCAATCCTCGACCGTATGGGCCAGTGGCCCCACGGTGTCGAACCGCTCGCACAGCGGCACCGTGCCTTTCAGCGAGATGCGGCCATGGGTGGTCTTCAGCCCCACAAGGTCGTTCCAGGCGGCCGGGATGCGCACCGAGCCGCCAGTGTCCGATCCGATGGCCGCAGGCGCAAGGCCGAAGGCCACCGAGGCCGCGGCCCCCGAGGAGGATCCGCCCGAAACCGCATTTTCGTCGTTGATCGAGGGCGGCGTCGCCGTTACCGGGTTCAGCCCCAGACCCGAAAAGGCGAGTTCCGACATATGCGTCTTGCCGAGGCAGACGGACCCCTGCGCCGTCGCGGTCGCCAGCACCTCGGCGTCGCGTTTGGGCACGCGGTTGCGCAGCAGCGCGGATCCGGCCTCGGTCGCGATGCCGGCGCTGTCGAACAGGTCTTTCCAGGACAGGGGCACACCGTCCAGCAGGCTGCGGCGCTGGCCCGTGCGCTGCCGGCTGGCGGCGGCCACGGCCTCGGCGCGGGCACGGTCGGGGGTGACGCGGGCGAAGATCCGCTCGGTCAGCGGATGCGCGGCGATGGCGTCCAGATGGGCCTCGACCAGATCGACGGGGTTGATCCGGCCCGCGCCGATTTCGCGGCCAAGCGCCGTCGCACTCATGTGAAGCCAGGTCCCGCTCATCTTCTGTCTCCGTTCAGGCAGGCCGGACCCTAGCGACACAGGCGCGCAGGGACAACAGGGCAAGCGGGCGCGCATGGACAATCCGGCGCGAAAGGCGATACTCGGGCCATGGCACATGATACCGACATCCTGATCGCGGGCGGCGGGCTGAACGGCCCGGCCTTGGCTCTGGCGCTGGCCGACGGCGGGTTCCGCGTGACGGTGATCGACGCGCGTCCCGCACCGGCGCGGGCGGAGCGCGGCTTCGACGGGCGGGCCTATGCGCTCGCCATCGCCTCGCGCCGGCTGCTGACGGCCATCGGCGTCTGGCCGGCGGTCGGCGCCCTGGCCCAGCCGATCCTGAAGATCGTGACCTCGGACGGCCGCCCGGGCGAGGGTGCGGCCCCCTTCTTCCTGACCTTCGACCATGCCGAGATCGAAGAGGGGCCGATGGGCTTCATGGTCGAGGACCGGCACCTTTACGCGGCCTTCCTCGCCGCGATGGCGGCGCATCCGAACGTCACGCTCCTGTCGGGCGAAAAGGTCGTGGCGCAGGAGGTCGCACCCGCCTCGGTCACCGTGACGCTGGCTTCGGGGCGTGCGCTGACGGGGCACCTGCTCGTCGGCTGCGACGGGCGCGGGTCGGGCACGGCGGTGCGGGCGGGGATCCGGCGGACCGGCCATGGCTATGGCCAGACCGCGCTCGTCACCGCGATCCGCCACGAAAAGCCGCATGAGGGCGTGGCCCATCAGTTCTTCATGCCCTCGGGTCCGCTGGCAATCCTGCCGCTGGCCGGGGGTTTCCATTCCTCGATCGTGTGGAGCGAGGAAAGCGCGCAGGCCGAGGGCATCCAGGCGCTGGACGATGCCGGGTATCTGGCCGCGCTGCGCCCGCGCTTCGGCGATTTCCTCGGGGATATCGCGCTGGCGGGGGACCGTTTTACCTATCCTTTGTCGCTGTCGCTGGCGGAACGCTATATCGCGCCCCGTGTCGCCCTCGCAGGCGATGCGGCGCATGGGGTGCATCCGATTGCGGGCCAGGGGCTGAACCTCGGGTTGCGGGACGTGGCGGCGCTCGCCGAGGTGCTGGTCGGCGCCGCGCGGCGGGGCGAGGATGCCGGGGCCATCGACGTGCTTGAACGCTATCAGCGCTGGCGGCGGTTCGATTCCAATGCTTTGGCCCTGGGGATGGACGGGGTGAACCGGCTGTTTTCCAACGACAACCCGGTGCTGCGTGGCCTGCGCGACCTGGGTATGGGCCTCGTCGCCCAGGCCGGCCCGCTGCGTCGCGCCTTCATCCGCGAGGCCGCGGGACTTGACGGCGACCTGCCGAGGCTGTTGACGGGAAGGGCGCTCTGACGCGCGGGCCAGCCGGAGGGGGCGAGCGATGGACGACGACAAGAGGCTCGACCCTCACGCGCTGCCGCCCTTCGCGCAGCATATCGGGATGCGGCTGATCTCGGCCGACAAGGACCGGGTGGTGGGCGAACTGCCGGTCACGCCGGAGCTGGTCAACCGCAACGGCGTGCTGCATGGCGGCGCGCTGATGAGCTTCGCCGACAATATGGGAGGCACGCTGGCGACGCTGTATCTGACGCCGGGCCAGATGACGACCACGGTCGAAAGCAAGACAAACTTTCTGCGTGCGATCTCCCTGGGCGATATCGCACGCGCCGAGGCGGTGCCGCTCCACGCCGGGCGGCGCACGGTGGTGGCCGAGACGCGGATCTACCTCGGCGACGGCAAGCTGGCGGCGGTGGTCACCCAGACGCAGATGACGCTGGACCGTTCGCCGAAGGGCTGAGCCGCGCAGCCTTGGTGCGGCGGTTTCTCGCGCCCGGAACAGGTCTGAACCCCAGGGGCCGGGCCGGATGGAGGATCGCGCCGAAGGAGGGGGCGGAGGGGACCCCAGGCGGTCTCGCCACACCGCCGATTTCCGTTCCGATCAGAAGTCGATGGCAAGGCCCTTCTTCTCGTAGTCGCCATAACGAACCGGTTCCGGCCCGTCGCGTCCGCCGAGTTCGGGCGGCAGGGCGGCCTTTGCGTCGGCAAGGCGGCGGCGTTCCGCGGCCTCGGCCAGGGCGCGCTGCGCGGCGGGGGGCAGATCGGCAGGGGATTCCTCGGTCATGGCCAGCTTCCTTGTGCGGATTGCCCCGGTGATATACGCCCCGGTGGCAATCAGGCAAGGATCGCGAACGGAAATGACCACGGGCAAGGCAAGGGAACGGGATGGGGATCAGGGCGGCATCGCGCCACGGCGGGCGGCGCTTGGCCTTCTGAACGCCGTGCTGGGCGAGGGGCAGATGCTGGCCGAGGCGCTGACCGATCCCGTTGGCCCGCTGGCCCGGCTGGAGCCTGCCGCGCGGGCACGGGCGCAACGGCTGGCCCTGTCGGCGCTGCGCCAGGTCGAGCCTGCCGATGCTGTCACAGCCCTCTTTCTGCGCAAGGCGCCGCCCTTGCAGGTGCGTAACATTCTGCGGCTCGCGGTGACGGAACTGTGGGCCGGTGCCCCGGCCCATGCGGTGGTCAATGCCGCCGTGCGCCTGGCCGAGGGCGACCGCAAGACGGTGCCTGCGAAGGGCATGATCAACGCCGTGCTGCGCCGCCTTGCGGAGGCGGAGGCCATCCCACGCCCGGTGCAGAAACTGCCCCGCTGGCTGCGTCAGCCGCTGGTCCATGCCTGGGGGCGCGAGGCCGTCGCGGCGATGGAGGCGGTCCAGGCCCGGACCCCGCCGGTCGATCTGACCCTGCGCCCCGGCGCCCTGGCGCCCGAGGGCGAGCGTCTGCCGACCGGCAGCCTGCGGCTGGCGGAGCCTGGCCAGGTCTCGGCCCTGCCCGGCTATGCCGAGGGCGGCTGGTGGGTGCAGGACGCCGCCGCCGCGCTGGCCGCGCCATTGCTCGCCGTGCGGCCGGGCGAGGATGTGCTGGACCTTTGCGCGGCACCGGGGGGCAAGACCCTGCAACTCGCGGCTGCCGGAG
>JAATGA010000029.1 GCA_015654855.1 Rhodobacterales bacterium | reverse complement strand
TATCGCCAGGCCGGGGCGGCGGGCCGCATCGCGCTGGCCGAAAAGGCGGCGGAATTGTGGGGCGTCGACGCCGCGAGTCTGACCGTGGCCGATGGCCGCGTCACCGGCGCGGGCAACAGCGCCGGCTTCGGCGAGTTGGTCGCGGCCGGCATCACCCGCAGCTTCACCGAGGATGAACTCAAGGCGCTGCCGCTGAAGCCCCATGCCGAGTTGAAACTGCTGGGCCAGGATCTGGAGGCGCTGGACATCCGGGGCAAGACCACCGGCCAGACGATCTATGGCATCGACGCGCGCGTCGAGGGCATGGTCCATGCCAGCCCGATCCTGCCGCCGACCCGCTATGGCTGCATGATCACCGGCATCGACGACAGTGCCGCAAAGTCTGTGAAGGGCTATAGCCAGACGCTGAAGATCGAGGACGCGTCGGGAACCGCGCCCGGCTGGGCGATGATCATCGCCGACAGCCATTGGGCCGCCGAAAAGGCTGCCGAACTGGTCAAGGTCACCTGGTCCACCCCCAAGGAGGCGAGCGTCGACGAGGCCGCGATCCAGGCCGAGAACCGCCGGCTGATCGACGACCCGAAATCCGGCGCGATCATGGACACCGGCAATTCGGATGTGGACCCGGTCCTTGCCGGTGCCGCCGACACCTTCCAGGCGGAGTATTCCACCCAGACCGTGCTGCACTTCCAGCTTGAGCCGCTGAACGCCTTGGTCTTCCGCAATGCCGATGGCATCTGGGAGGTGCATACCGGCAACCAGTGGCAGTCGCTCTGCCTGCCATGGCTGCAAACCGCGCTAGGCGTCGGCGATGGCGGCGTGATCATGCGCAGCTATATGCTGGGCGGCGGGTTCGGGCGGCGGCTGAACGGCGATTATGCCGTGCCGGTGGCCATCGCCTCGCAAATGCTGGGTGGCAAGCCGGTGAAGATGGTGATGAACCGTCCGGCGGATGCGCATTTCGATTCGGTCCGCCCACCCACCCTGTCGCGGATGAAGATCGCCTTCGACGCCGACAAGAAGGTCGTGGCCTGGGATGGCGCCGTGGCCTCGGCCTGGCCGACCAAGGTGATGATCCCGGGCTTCATGCCGAAAGGCACCAATGGCGAGCCCTATGACCCATTCGCCTCGGACGGGCTGGACCACTGGTATGAGGTCGGCGCGCAGCGTGCGCGGGCGATTTCCAACGAACTGGCCGAGGCGACCTTCCGCCCCGGCTGGCTGCGCTCGGTTTCCCCCGGCTGGATCAACTTTGCGGTCGAAAGCTTCATGGACGAGGCGGCGCATCACATCGGCGCCGATCCGCTGCAATTCCGGCTGGACCATTTCACGGCCGAGAGACGCAATGCCGGTTCCGCCCCCGATGCGGTCGGCGGGGCGAAGCGCCAGGCGGCGGTTCTGGCGCGGGTGGCGGAATTGTCGGGCTATGGCAAGACCAGCCTGCCCGCCGATACCGCTATCGGCATCGCCACCACCTATGGCCAGTCGCGGGGGATGCCCACCTGGGTCGGCGGCGCGGTTCAGGCGCATGTCGACCGGAAAACCGGGCGGGTCGGCGTCGAAAAGATCTGGCTCGTCGTCGATTGCGGCACGGTGGTCGATCCCGACGGGGCACGCGCGCAGATCGAGGGCGGCGCGCTCTGGGGCCTGTCGATGGCGCTTTATGAGGGCACGGCCTTTGCCGGAGGACGGGTGGCCGACACCAACCTCGACAGCTACACGCCTTTGCGGATGATCGACGCCCCGCCGATCGAGATCGAACTGGTCGCGAGTACCGAGGTCCCCACCGGCCTGGGCGAGCCTGGCACCACCGTCGTGGCCCCGGCGCTGGCCAATGCGATCTTTGCCGCAACCGGCGCGCGGCTGCGCCATCTTCCGATGACGCCCGAGGCGGTGCTCGCCGCCCTGACGGAGCAGAAGGCATGAGCGGCGGGGACCGGGGGGCAGGTTGCGACTGGCAGCCGCCGCCCGTTCCCGGCAGCCTGCATCCGGCGCTGCTTGACCCCTGGGATGCGGCGACGGGTTTCGGCCCCGGCACCGTCGTCGCCGTGCTGACCGCGACCGAGGGCCCGTCCTACCGCAGCCTGGGTGCAGCCATCGCCATCGCCGCGGACGGGCGGATGGGAGGTTCGATCACCTCGGGCTGTATCGAGGGCGATCTGGCGCTGCGGGCGCGGGCGATGGGACCGGATGCCGCGCCCTTGCGCCTGCGCTATGGCGCGGGTTCGCCCTTCTTCGACCTGCGCCTGCCCTGCGGCGGCGCGGTCGAGGTGACGCTGTTCCCGCTGCGCGACGCGGATGTCCTGGCCGAACTCGCCGCGCGGCGGGCGGCGCGGGCGCCGGTGGCGCTGCATCTGTCGGCGGAGGGGCGGCTGAGGCTCGGTCCCTGGCGGCCGGCCGGGGTCTGCGGCGCGGGCTTTGCGACAGGCTTCCGGCCGCCGGTGCGCTACATCATCCTCGGCGCGGGGCCGGAGGCGCTGGTCTTCGCGCGGCTGGCCGCAGCGCTTGGGCGCGACCATCTGTTGCTGAGCCATGATGCCGCCACGCTGGCCTCGGCCGGGGCGACCGGCTGTCGCGCGGCGCGGCTGACCGGGCCGGGGGATGTGGAGGGCCTTGGGATCGACGCCCGGACGGCGGTTCTGCTGTTCTTTCACGACCACGATCACGAGCCGGACCTGCTGCGCCGTCTGCTCGCGACCGATGCTTTCTACATCGGCGCGCAGGGCAGCCGAGGGGCGCAGCGCGCGCGCCTGGCGCGGCTGGCCGACCTTGGCGTGCCTTCGGGGCTGCGGGCGCGGCTGCGCGGGCCGATCGGCCTGATCCCTTCGACCCGCGATCCGCAAACCCTGGCGATTTCAGTGCTGGCCGAGATCGCGGAGGCCGAGGCCGCCCGGGATCGCGCCATTCCGATGCTCGCGGCGGAGTGAGTCCTGCGGGCGGCGGGGGCGAACGATTTATCGCGCGCTCCGCGCCGGCGCCGCTTGCCCGTGCGGACGATGCTGCCTACCATCGTCAGGCAGGAGATCGCTTATGGCACATGTCGAGAAAATCAGCGTCGCCCTTCCCCCCGAACTTGCCGTCATGCTGCGCGAGGCGGTGGACACCGGCGAATATGCCTCGGCCAGCGAGGTGATGCGCGAGGCGTTGCGCGACTGGCAACGCCGCCGCAGCGCGCGCGTCGAGGCGATCGCGGATCTGGGCAGGCTGTGGGACGAAGGCCTCGACAGCGGCGCATCCAGCGAGGGGGCCGAGGCCTTCGCCCGCATCCGGCGCGGTCTGAACGCCCGCATCGCGGGGCAGGCCGGGGAATGAGCTTTCGCCTGACGCCCCTGGCCGAGGCGGATATAGAGGCCATCGTCCGCTACCTTGCCGAGGATGACCCGCAGGCGGCGATCCGGTGGTATGACGACATCCATCGCCGCTGCCAACGGCTGGGCGATATGCCGGGCCTTGGCGCGACGCGCAGCGATCTGCGGCCCGGGTTGCGCAGCTTTCCCCTCGGCAACTACCTGGCGCTTTACCATGAGATCGACGAAGGGGCGGAGATCGTCCGCATCATCCACGGGGCGCGGCAATGGCACGGGGTGCTGTGACCGCCTGACCCCGGCGTGCGCGCAATGGCCGGCAAACCTTCCACCGGATCGAATCTGTCCGCGAGCCGTTTACGCGGCCCGCGACCGGCCCAGATGGTCCTGCGCAACCCCGGCCACCAGGTCCGCCGTCTGTTCCAGCAACGGGATCAGCGCCGAGGTCTTGCGCCAGAACAGCCCGACGCGGCGGAAATACCGGTCGTGCGGAAAGCGCAGGATCGACAGATTGCCCGGCGCCTGCGCATCGCGACAGGCGAGTTCCGGCAGCAGCGTCAGCCCCACGCCTGCCATAACCATCTGCCGCAGGGTCTCAAGGCTGGTGCCGCGAAAGCTTTCGTGCTCCGTCGCCCCGGTCAGCCGGCAGACCTCCAGCGCCTGATCGCGCAGGCAATGGCCTTCCTCCAGCAGCATCAGCCGCTGGCCGGACAGAAGGTCCAGCTCGATGGTCTTATGGCTGGCCAAAGGGTTGCCGGCCGGCACCGCCAGCCGGAACGGCTCGTCGAACAGCACCTTTCCGGTCAGATGGTTGTCGGCCACGGGCAGGGTCAGCAGGGCAGCGTCGATCTGCCCCTCGACCAGGCGGCGGATCAGGATGCCGCTTTTCTCTTCGGTCAGCCGCATCTCGACGCCCGGAAAGCGGGCGATGAAGCGCGGCACCACCTGCGGCAGCAGATACGGCCCCAGCGTCGGAAAGACGCCAAGGCGCAACTGCACCGCGCCGTTCGCCCGCCGCTGATCCGCCTCTTCGCGCATCGCGCCGACCTCGGCCAGGATCCGGCGGGCGCGGGCGATCATCCTCTCGCCCGCCTCGGTCATCACGACGTTGCGGGGGGCGCGTTCGACAAGCGCGACACCGAGGTCTTCTTCCAGCTTGCGGATCTGGGTCGACAGCGTTGGCTGGCTGATGTTGCAGGCCTCGGCCGCGCGGCGGAAGTTCAGGTGATCGGCCAGCGCGACCAGGTATTCCAGGTCGCGCAGGTTCATGGGATCAGGCGGCTTTCTCGCTGCCGACCGGCAGGCGGATCAGGTGATCGAAGGCCGCGAGGCTGGCTTTGGCCCCCTCGCCCATGGCGATGACGATCTGCTTGTAGGGCACGGTCGTGCAGTCGCCGGCAGCAAAGACGCCGGGCAGCGAGGTGGCGCCATGGCTGTCGACCTCGATCTCGCCGCGGGGCGTCAGGGCGAGCGTGCCTTTCAGCCATTCGGTGTTCGGAACCAGACCGATCTGGACGAAGATCCCCTCCAGCCCGATCTCGCGGATCTCGCCCCAGGCACGGTCTTCGTAGCGCAGGGCGCTGTACCGCGCGCCCTCGCCTTTGACTTCCATCGTTCGGG
>JAATGA010000173.1 GCA_015654855.1 Rhodobacterales bacterium | reverse complement strand
GGGCATCACGTCGGTCGCGATCAGCGTGCCGTCCGCCAGCGGCACCCGCGCGAATTGCGCCTGCGCCCCGGTCATGAATTCCCGCTGCTCGCACGACGACTGAAAGCCGAAGCGACAATGCGGACAGGTGTTGTCGGACAGCACGAAAGAGCCGACGACGAAATCGCCCGGTTTGACGGTCGTCACCGCACCGCCGACCTCGATCACAACGCCGCAGTATTCGTGCCCCATGTTCTTTGGCCCCGGGATGTCGTTCAGGCCGCGATAGGGCCACAGGTCCGACCCGCAGATGCAGGTCGCCGACAGCCGGATGATCGCATCCGTCGGGTGGAGGATTTCCGGTTCCGGCACATGCTCGCAACGCACCTCGCCCGGACCATAGAGAACGGTTCCCAGCATCACTTTCTCCTTGTTACGATTTTCGCCATGCGGAACGCGCCGCACCATGCGGCCCGTCATGCAGACGACCTCTGCGGTGCCGGCGGCCTTACCAACCGGCATCCTGGCGGGCGCATCAGATTATCTGCCGCGACGCACCACGATTAGATATGAAAACCCGCCAGGGCCTATGCGCGGGATTCATCAATCTGCGGGTTCGCACCGGCAATCTCCTACGGCGTCAGGCGGATCAGTGCGCCATCGGCATCGTCGGTCAGGATCATCACCGCCCCGTCCTGCGCCACCGCCACATCGCGGATTCGGGCGAAGCCTTGCAGATACCGCGCCTCGCCGGTGACGCGCCCGTCCTCCAGCGTCAGCCGCACCAGCGCCCGGCCCGCAAGCCCGCCGATCAGCGCGCTGCCCCGCCAGCCGGGAAACAGATCGCCCTCGTAGAACGCCATCCCGCCCGGTGCGATCACCGGATCCCAGTAATAGACCGGCTGCTCCATCCCCTCGGCCGCCGTCAGGCCGTCGCCGATCGGGGCGCCACTGTAATCTTGGCCATATGTGATCACGGGCCAGCCATAGTTGCGCCCGGCCCGCGGGCGGTTCAGCTCGTCGCCGCCGCGCGCGCCATGCTCCACCGTCCAGAGCGCGCCGTCCGGCCCGATGGCGGCGCCCTGCACATTGCGATGACCGTATGACCATATTTCGGGCAGGCCGCCGGGGATCGCCGGATTCCCCGCTGCCGGGCCGCCCTCGGGGTGGATCCGCAGCACCTTGCCCAAATGGGTGCCGACGTCCTGCACCAGTTGCCGCGGCCCTGGCAGCGAGCGTTCGCCGACCGTCACGAACAGCGCGCCATCCGGGGCGAAGACCAGCCGCGAGCCGAAGTGATAGGTCGAGGCCCAGGCCGGTTCCTGCCGGAAGATCACCCGCACATCGGAAAGCGCGGCGCCATCGGGCGACAGGACGCCGGTGGCGACCGATGTGCCGTTCGTCCCTGCGCCCCGGGGTTCGGCAAAGCTCCACCAGATGCGCCGGGTTGTGGGGAAATCCCCACGGATCGCCACGTCCAGCAGCCCACCCTGACCGCGCGCATCGACCTCGGGCAGTCCAGGAACCGGGACCGAGACGGTGCCGTCCGCCCCGACGATCCGCAGCCGCCCGGGCCGTTCGGTAACCAGCCAACCGCCATCCGGCAATTGCGCCATTCCCCAAGGGTGGTCGAGGCCGGAGGCGACGACGCTGCGTTGCGGCGCGGCATCCGCGTCGATCACCGGCGCGCGGGTCTGCCCATCGAAGGCAGGACGCTGGCTTGCGGCATTTGGCGGCGCGGCATTGAAATCCTGCGCGGCGGCGGCCCCCGTCAGCGACAGAAGCGCTGTGGCGGCGAACGCAAGGCACGCGGCCTGCGACATGTCATGTCTCATCTGCGGATCCTCTTGTCACTTATTATAGGCCAAACACGGCCCGCGCGCACCCTTCCGTTTTGCCGGCACCTCAGACACGGATCGCAGACCGGCGCCAGGCCCCCCGGCGCGCCCATCGCAGCGCGCTAAATACCTCGTTTGCCCAAACAGGGTCGTTGTGCCCCCGGAGAAGCGGGGCCGAACGCACGCCGACATCGGTCGGATGGGCGTGCAAACCAATCCCGGCCAGAGCGCCCTGGTTGGGGAAAAAACTGTGACACCTGCGAAAGGACAGCACCGGGGCAGAGCCGCCCCTTCCGCTGCCCGCTGTTACAATGGTACGGCCAGGGCCTTCAACGACTGCGCGTCGCGTTTGGGGGCCGTGCCGAACATCCGCGCGTATTCCCGGCTGAACTGCGACGGGCTTTCATAACCGACGCGAAAGGCGGCATGGGTGACATTCGCGGCCTCGGCCACCATCAGCCGGCGCGCCTCAAGCAGCCGCAACTGCTTGTGGTATTGCAACGGCGTCAGCGCGGTCAGCGTCTTGAAATGCCGGTAGAACGAGGACAGGCCCATTCGCGCGGCCTCAGCCATCTCTTCGATGCGAAGCGGGCGGGACACGTCCTTGCGCATCAGCCAGATCGCATCGGCGATACGCTGGATGTGGCTGTCGCTGCGGGCGATCTTGCAGAACTCGCGGCCATTCGGGCCGGTGAGCAGCCGGTAATACAACTCGCGCATCAGCGCGGGGTAAAGGACCGGCACCGCCTCGGGCGTCTCGAACAGCGCGACCAGCCGCACAAGGCAATCCTGCACCGGCGCCGACAGGTGTTCGACAAAGGCGCCGAGCCGTTCGCCCGAAGGCCTCGGCGGGACGGGCATCTGCTCCAGAACCTCGCGCAGCAGGGCAATGTCGAATGCGATGGTCATACCCAGAAATGGTTCGGCCCGGGTGGCCCGCGTCACGCTGCCATGCCCCGGCAGTTCGATGCCGACCGCGAGCGCCGCGCCCGCCTCGTAGTCGAGGACACGGTCGTTCAGCTCGATCCGCTTGGCGCCCTGGGCCACCACGCAAAGCGACGGCTTGTAGACCTTGCGGAACGGCAGCCGCGCGCAGGTGCTGCACATCAGGACGACGCCCTCGACCGGCGTGGCCAAAACCGCGTCGTCACCCCCATGGCGGGCGACGTAGTCCGCGACCGCGCGTTTCAGATCCGTTGGCATCACGACACTCCCGTCAGGCGGGCAGACTATCCCGGCCGCCGCGGCTGCGCCAGAGATTTGGAGGATCAGGCAAGTCTTTCGCAATATCCGGCAGGCGCCCGGCACGGTCCTCGCCCATGTTCAGGGCAGGTACAGAAAGGAAAGATCATGGCGAAATGGACCGTTGCGGACATCCCCTCGCAGACCGGACGCTCGGCTGTCGTCACCGGCACCGGCGGCCTGGGGTTCGAGGATGCCCTGGCGCTCGCGCGGGCCGGGGCCGAGGTGATCCTTGCCGGGCGCAACCCGGTGAAGGGCACCGAAGCGGCTGACCGCATCCGCGCCGCCGTTCCGGGGGCGCGGATCGGCTTCGAGCCGCTCGACCTCGCCAGCCTCGCCTCGATCGCCGCCTTCGGCGAGCGGCTGCGGACCGGCCGGGCCAGCCTCGACCTGCTGATCAACAACGCGGGCGTGATGGTGCCGCCCGCGCGCCAGCTTACCGCCGACGGGTTCGAGTTGCAGTTCGGCACCAATCATCTGGGCCATTTCGCCCTGACGGGACACCTGCTGCCGCTGCTCAAGGCCGGCACCCGGCCGCGTGTGGTCAGCCTGTCCAGCATCGCGGCACGGACCGGCAAGATCGGCTTCGACGATCTGAACGGCGCCCGGGACTACAAACCCATGCCGGCCTACAGCCAGTCGAAGATCGCCTGCCTGATGTTCGCCTTCGAATTGCAGCGGCGCAGCGAAGCGTCGGGCTGGGGCATCACCAGCATCGCCGCGCACCCCGGTATCTCGCGTACCGACCTTCTGCACAACGCGCCGGGGCGTGGCAGCCTCAACAGCCTGGCCCGCACATATCTGTGGTTCCTGTTCCAGCCCGCGGCGCGGGGCGCGCTGCCGACGCTTTTCGCCGCGACCGCGCCCGAGGCCCGGCCCGGCGGCTATTACGGCCCGAACCGGATGGGCGAGATGCGGGGCTATCCGGCGAGCGCGAAGGTGCCGCCGCAAGCAGGGGATCGCGCCACCGCCGCGCAGCTTTGGCAGGTGTCGGAGGATATGACCGGGGTTCGCTTCGCCTGACGGGCCGCGAGACTGCCCAAGGGGGCGCCGGGGGGACGCCTTGCCGGCCTGCATCGAACGATCGCCACCCCAAAGGGGCTGCGACGCTTTCCCACAAGGCGCGGCACGCCAGACCGCACAGGTCGGGCGTGCCGCAGGGGTGCGGATCAGGCCTGGCCCCGCAGACCGGCATTGGCCAGTTTCGTCCAGACCGCCACGAAGTCCCGGACGAACTTCGCCGGGCTGTCGTCCTGGGCGTAAAGCTCGGCATAGGCCCGCAGGATCGAATTTGAGCCGAAGACCAGATCGACCCGGGTGGCCGTCCATTTCCCTGCGCCCGTCCTGCGGTCGCGGATTTCATAGATGCCACCGCCGACCGGGTTCCAGGAGTTGCCCATATCGGTCAGGTTGACGAAGAAATCGGTCGTCAGCGCGCCCTCGCGGGCGGTGAAGACGCCGTGCTTCGCGCCGCCATGGTTGGCGCCGATGACCCGCAGGCCGCCCAGCAGAACCACCATCTCCGGCCCGGTCAGACCCAGAAGCTGCGCCCGGTCGAGCAGCAGTTCCTCGGCGCTGACGGCGTAGTCCTGCTTCAGCCAGTTGCGGAACCCGTCCGCCAGCGGCTCCAGCGCGGCGAAGGAGTCGACATCCGTCTGTTCCTGCGTCGCATCGCCCCGGCCGGGGGCGAAGGGCACTTCCACCGGGAAGCCGCCGGCGGCGGCCGCCCGCTCGATCCCGACATTGCCGGCCAGCACGATCACATCGGCCACCGAGGCGCCGGTTTCCGCCGCGATCGGCTCCAGCACCGACAGGACGCGGGCCAGCCGGGCGGGTTCGTTCCCGGCCCAGTCCTTTTGCGGCGCGAGGCGGATGCGCGCCCCGTTCGAGCCACCCCGCAGATCCGACCCGCGGAAGGTGCGGATGCTGTCCCAGGCGGTCGAGACCAGATCGGCGGTCGACAAGCCCGAGGCCGCGATCTTCGCCTTGACGGCGCCCACGTCATAACCCGTCGGCCCATGCGGCACCGGGTCCTGCCAGATCAGGTCCTCGGCCGGAACATAAGGCCCGACCCAACCGGATTTCGGCCCCAGATCGCGGTGCGTCAGCTTGAACCAGGCCCGGGCAAAGGTTTCGGACAGCAGGTCCTGGTCGTTCCTGAACCGCAGCGAGATCTCGCGGTAGACCGGATCGACCTTCAGCGCCATGTCGGCGTCGGTCATCATCGGGATCGTACGGATCGCCGGATCCTCGACATCGACGGGCTTGTCCTCTTCGGCGATGGTGATCGGCACCCATTGCGACGCGCCAGCCGGGCTGTGGGTCAGCGTCCATTCATGGTCGAACAGCATCCTGAAGAAGCCGTCGTCCCATTTGGTCGGATGCGTCGTCCAGGCACCTTCGAGGCCCGAGACAACCGTGTCGCGGCCGATGCCCCGGCCTTTGGTGTTGACCCAGCCGATGCCCTGATATTCGACATCCGCCGCCTCGGGGTCAGCGCTCAGGTTCTCGGCCCGGCCGTTGCCATGCGTCTTGCCGACCGTATGGCCGCCGGCGGTCAGGGCGACGGTTTCCTCGTCGTCCATCGCCATCCGCGCGAAAGTTTCGCGCATCTGGGCGGCGGTGGCCAGCGGGTCGGATTTGCCGTTCACCCCTTCGGGGTTGACGTAGATCAGGCCCATCTGCACCGCCGACAGCGGATTTTCCAGGGTTGCGGGGGATGCGACCGAGCCATAGCGGTTGTCGCTCGGCGCGAGCCACTGGCGTTCATCGCCCCAGTAGGTGTCTTTCTCGGGGTGCCAGATATCCTCGCGGCCGAAGGCGAAACCATAGACCTTCAGGCCCGCAACTTCATAGGCGACGGTGCCGGCATAGATGATCAGGTCGGCCCAGCTGATCTTGTTGCCGTATTTCTTCTTGATCGGCCACAGCAGGCGACGGCCCTTGTCGGTGTTTACGTTGTCGGGCCAGGAGTTCAGCGGCGCGAAACGCTGGTTGCCGGTGTTGCCGCCGCCGCGCCCGTCGGCCAGCCGGTAGGACCCCGCCGCGTGCCAGGCCGTGCGTACGAACATGCCGATATAGCTGCCCCAGTCGCCCGGCCACCAGTCCTGGCTGGTGGTGATCAGCGCGATCAGATCGGCGCGCAGAGCTGCAAAATCCAGCGTTTCCAGTTCCTTGCGGTAATCGAAGTCCTTACCCAGCGGGTTGGTCTTGATATCGTGCTGATGCAGAATGTCGAGGTTCAGCGCATTCGGCCACCAGTCGGTGTTCGACTCGCCGGCCCGGGTCACCGAGCCATGGCGAAAGGGGCATTTACCCTCGCTGCCGGTATTGTTTCCGTCCATCTTCTGTCTCCTCTCCTGGCGTCTGCCCGCAGTGTTCGGGCGTGCTGGCGCGTGTGTCGGCGTAGAATCGCCGGCCTGAGCAGGATGATAGACGCGGAAATCCATAATCTGAATTTGCATTTTCAAATCATGTCTATAATATAATCTAATGACAGACATCTCGATGAAGCATCTGCGCTATTTCCATGCCCTGGCCCGGCACGGCCATTTCGGCCGCGCGGCCGAGGCCTGCGCCATCACCCAGCCCGCCCTGTCCATCCAGATCAAGGAACTGGAGGAGATCCTCGGCTCCCCGCTCGTCGAGCGGGGGGCGCGGCAGATCCGGCTGACGGGCTTGGGCGAGGCTTTCGCCGGGCGAGTGCACGACATCCTTCTGTCGGTCGAATCCCTGGGGGACCTGGCACGCCTGTCGGCGGGTCCGCTTGGCGGACATCTGCGGATCGGCGTGATCCCGACCGTGGCCCCCTATCTGTTCCCCGAGGTCGTCCGCCGCCTGACGCAGCGCTTTCCCGGCATCGACCTGCGCCCGCGCGAGGCGATCACCGGCAAGCTGATCGGAGAGTTGCTCGAAGGCCGGCTCGACACCGCCATCGTCGCCCTGCCGGTGTCCGAGCCGCTTCTCGACGAACATCCGCTCTTCGACGAGGAATTCGTGCTGGTGCGCCCCACCGCCGATGCCGGCCGCCCGGTGCCGAGTTCCGACATGCTGCGCGAGATGCGTCTTTTGCTGCTGGAGGAGGGGCATTGCTTCCGCGATCAGGCGCTGTCCTTCTGCCATATCGGCCCGAATCCGCCGCGCGACCTGATGGAAGGCAGCTCGCTGTCGACCCTGGTGCAGATGGTGGGGGCCGGGATCGGGGTCACGCTGATTCCGCAGATGGCGGTCGCGGTCGAAACCCGCTCTGCGAGGGTGTCGGTTGCGCGGCTGGCCGCACCCCGCCCCTCGCGCAGCGTCGGCATGATCTGGCGCAAGTCGAACCCGCTGGCCGATCAGTTGCGGCAGGTCGCCGACATCGTGGCCGAGGCCGCCGGGGCGCAGGCCGCCTGACTGCGGCAAAGCGTCCGCCCGTCCCCCCTTTGCTTTGCGCGCGATTGCGTGCATCAAGATCCCATGTCGCCGCAACCGCGCAACCGCCTTTGGGGGATCCTGCTGGTCGTGATCCTGGCCGTCTCGACGGCGGCGATCGGGTTTGCGCATCGGACGCCGACGATGAAGGACCAGGCGGCAGCCGTCCTGACACTCGCGGGCTTCGATATCGCGGACATCTGCGGCGACAGCGGCGGACCGGGCCATGACGACTGCCCGGCCTGTCATCTGACCGGCGGCACGATCCTGCCCGACCCGGGTCTTGCGCTGAGCGATGCCGGGCTTCGCCTCGTCGCCGAACTCGCGGCCCCGCGCGAAAGCCGCGTCGTCCGCACCGTCCGCGACCCCGCGCGCGGTCTGCGCGCGCCACCCGCCGCCTGACCGCCCGGGGCCTTCGGCCCCCCGCGCCATCCCGGCAGGAGACGCGCCCCCTAACCCGGGCGACCGCCTCCCTCACAATTCCGTCCATGTGCCGCGCCGCCATGCGCCTGCCTGCGAAGCAGGCACCGCGCCGCAGGCGATCTGTCCCTTCCGGCCCGGTCCAGCTACGTCCCGGCCATGTCCCAAGGTAATGCCATGACTCCGAAATCCCTCGTCCTCGCCGCCGTCGCGGCCCTGATCCTGCCCGGCGCGGCGTGCGCCGACCAGAGCGGCCACAGCGCCGCCCACCCCGCCGCTACAGCCGAGGTGAAGGCCGGCGATCTGACCCTGACCGGCGGCTTCACCCGCGCCACGCTGCCCGGCGCGCCGGTCGCGGGCGGCTTCGTCACCATTGCCAATGCCGGGGCCTCCGACGATGTGCTGACCGGCGGCAGCGCCGCCTTCGCCGGCGACGTGCAGGTGCATGAGATGACCATGCAAGGCGACGTGATGAAAATGCGCGCCCTGCCCGAGGGTCTGACCATTCCCGCCGGCCAGACGGTCGAGTTGAAACCCGGCAGCTTTCACCTGATGTTCATGGATCTGGAAGCCGCGCTGAAACAGGGCGATACGGTCGAGGTCACGTTGGACTTCGCCCGCGCTGGCAAGGTGATCCTGCCGCTGACCGTGCTGGACCCCGGCGCGAAATCCGCCGGCCACACCGGCCACGGGGGCTGAGCCATGACCGGAGAAGACACCCCGCGCGGCTCCACGTTGCGCGTCATCCGCATCGGCGGCTGGATCCTTGTCGGCCTCGCCCTGCTCGCGGTGCTGTGGTTCCGCTTCGGCGCACCGATGCTGACCCGCAGCGTCACCGACGATCTGGGCCGGGGCGATTACACGCTTCAGACGACCGATGGCGGCGACTTCACCGAAGCCAGCCTGAAGGGCGCGCCCTCGGCGGTCTTCTTCGGCTTCACCCATTGCCCGGATGTCTGCCCGACCACACTTGGCGACATCGCGGCATGGCAGGACGAACTGGCGAAGGACGGCAAGGCGCTGCGGGTGTTTTTCGTCTCGGTCGACCCCGAGCGGGACCCGCCGGAAACCTTGCGCGACTATGTGTCCTGGGTGCCCGGCGTGATCGGCGTCACCGGCAGCCCGGCCGAGACGGACAAGGCGATCCGCGCCTTTCGCATCTATGTCCGCAAGGTGCCAGACAAGGACGGCGGCGCGGGCTATACCATGGACCACAGCGCCTATGTGATGCTGTTCGACGCGCAGGGCCGCTTCGATCAGCTGATCTCGTATCAGGAACCGCCGGAGCGGGTTCTGCCGAAGCTGCGGTCGCTGACCGGCGCCGCCGGCTGACCATGGTCCCGGGCGGCACCCCGCCCGGGGGCCATCCGGCGCGATGCCGTTTCGCGCCGCTTTCCTGCCGCTCACCGGCTGGCCCGCCGGCGAAATCCCGTGCTAAGACGCGGGCGCAGGCGGCCGGCCGGGCCGCATCCCGACAGGAGAGAAAAATGCCGATGATGCGCACACGAGCCGCCGTTGCGGTTGCCCCGGGCAAGCCGCTTGAGATCATGGAAGTGAACCTCGAGGGCCCGAAGGCGGGCGAGGTTCTGGTCGAGATCAAGGCGACCGGCCTTTGCCACACCGATGCCTTCACTTTG
>JAATGA010000239.1 GCA_015654855.1 Rhodobacterales bacterium | reverse complement strand
CCTCGGCCCGGGTCTTGCGCGCGCCTGCCCCCTCGCCCGCATAGATCGCCGGCACCTCGACATTGCCGGTGGCATCGAGGTCGGGCAGCAGTTGATACCGCTGGAAGATGAACCCGAAATGCTCGCGCCGAAGCTGCGCCTGTTCGTCCGGCGTCAACTGGCTGACATCGCGGCCCTTGAACAGGTAAGTCCCCGCCGAGGCCCGGTCGAGACAGCCGAGGATGTTCATCAGCGTCGACTTGCCCGACCCCGAGGCGCCCATGATCGCCACGAACTCCCCCGGCCAGACATCCAGGTCGATGTCGTGCAGGACGGTGATCACCTCTTCCCCGGCGGCGAAGCTGCGCCCCAGTCCGCGGACGGAGATCAGCGGGGTATCCGCGCCGGGGCCCGCAGCACCGCCTGAAAGCTTGCCCGTATCGGTCATGTCAGAACCCCATGGGCGGCGGGCCCATCCGGTTGTTGTTGGACGATGCCGCCACGGTCTGACCCGAACCGCTGACCACCAGGTCGCCTTCGTTCAGCCCCGAACGGATTTCGACGGTGATCTTATCGGTCAGCCCGACCTCGACCTTCTGCGCGCGCGTCGTGCGCGTAGCGGGGTCATAGACCTGCACCACCGGATCGGTCGAGATATTGCGCACCGCCGCGAAAGGCACGGTCAGCACATCCTCAGCCAAGCCAAGCTCGATGGAAACCTGCGCCGTCATGCCGATGCGCAGCTTGCCGTCGGGGTTATCGACCGCAAGCTGGCCGATGTAATAGATCGCCTCGTCGGACGAGATCGTGTCGCTGTCCGAGATTTCGGACGGCGCCGGCTCGATCTCGCGGACCACCGCGTCGAAGGTCGCGGCGGGCTCGCCCAGGATGGTGAAGGTGGCTTTCTGTCCGACCTTGACGTTGACGACATCGGCCTCGGAAATCTCGACCTTGACCAGCATAGTGTCGAGTTGCGCAAGCTTGACGATGGTCGGCGCGGATTGCAGCGCGTTGACCGTCTGGCCTTGTTTCACCACCACGGCGACGACGGTACCGTCGATGGGGGCCACGATCTTCGTGCGGTCGACCGCCAGCCGCGCCGTCGCGACATTGACCTCCGCGCTGGATTTCTGCGCCTGTAGCGCGGCGAGGCCCGCGACCGCGACCTTGACATCGGCCTCGGCGCTTTCGACGGTTTCCTGCGAGGAATAGTTCTGCTGGTTAAGCCGGCCATAGCGAGCCAGGGCCAGCCGGGCCTTTTCCAGATCCGCCTCTTTCGCGGTGATCTGCGCCTCGATATTGGCCAGCGACGCCTCTGCCACCAGAACGTCGTTCTGCTGATCCTGCGAGTCGATCTGCGCGATCAGATCGCCCTCTTTCACCACCTGACCCAGGGATGCGGCCAGCGTCTCGATCTGGCCCGAGACGCGCGCGCCCACGCTGACCAACTGGTTCGCCTCCAGCATCCCCGTCGCCAGAACGGTCTGCGTCACCGTCGCGCGCCGCACCGGCGTGGTCGCCACCGCCTGCTGTGCCTCGGCTGCGAACAGCGTCCGCCAGCCGATCCAGGCGATGCCGAGCACGGCGATCACGATCAGGGCGAAAAGGACGGGTTTGCGCTTCATGCGGGTATTCCTCGGCTTTTTCCGGCCCGGGCGCGCGACGGCACCCGGGCCTGTGGTGCGGGTCGTCGGCTCAGTTCACCAGCGTGCTCAGCAGGCCAAGCACCTTCACGATCTTCGACGACTGTTTGTCGACGAGGACGAGGTGGTCGTTCATCACGCGATATTCCTGGCCCTGCGACGGGTTCGGAAAGCGGCTGCTCTTGCCCTGCCGGAAGGACGTCGCCTTGCCGGCGCTGGCCCCGACTTTCGGCGCATTGGCTTTTTGGGACGATGCCTTCTGCTTGTCCGTCGATTTCGCGGCGGATTTCGCGCTTTTGCCCTGCGTCTGCTTTTGCGTGGCCTGGGCGCAGGTCTTCTGACCCTTCGCTCCGATTGCGCCGCAATTGTCCGACTGCGCCGCCCCGCCCTTGTTCGGGGTCTGCGCCATCGCCATCGGCGACAGGGCAAGGCCCGCCGCGACCGCCAGGATCAGAGTAAGATGCTTCATCGCTCAACCTTTCGACTGCACATGCGACCCCCGGCCGATCCGGGAACGCCGCCTCTGCCCCCTGTCTGGCCCCGGCATGTATCCCGCGCTGGTCTGCGAGGTATCGAAAGGTTTCCCGGTCAGCGCTTTTTGTAACACAACGTTTCCCGTGGCGATCTGGCAAGCTTCGATAACAATTTTGCCCGGCGCCCCTCGCCGTGCCGGCTATACTGGCGGCGAAGCGAACGGAGGTCGAGATGCAGACCGCGCCCCTGATCCTGATCGTCGATGACGATCCCGAAATCCGCAGCCTGCTGGCCCGTTATCTGGCCGGACAGGGGTTTCGGGTGCTGACCGCCGCCAACCGCCGCGAATGCGAGGTCCAGGTCGCGACCAGCGCGCCGTCGCTGGTCGTGCTGGATGTGATGCTGCCCGACGGATCGGGCCTCGACATCTGCCGGGCGCTGTCGGACCGCCGCCCGCATCTGCCGGTCATCATGCTGACCGCGCTGAAAGAGGATGTCGACCGCATCGTGGGCCTCGAAATCGGTGCCGACGATTACCTGGGCAAGCCCTTCAACCCGCGCGAACTCGTGGCGCGCATCAAGGCCGTTCTGCGCCGCGCTGCCGGTCCCGTCGAGGACGGGGCAGAGGCGCGGATCTATGCCTTCGCCGGGTTCGAGGCCGATCCCGAGCGGCGGCGCGTCACCGCCCCCGGTGGCGGCGAAATCGACCTGACAGGGGCGGAATTCGATCTGCTGCGGGTGTTTCTGGAACGCCCCGGACGGCTGTTGTCGCGCGACCAGTTGCTCGACCTGACCCAGGGGCGCGACCGCGATCCGCTCGACCGGTCGATCGACGTGCTGATGAGCCGGCTGCGCCGCAAGCTGGGCGAGGCCGAGGGCGCGGCTTTGTTCAAGACCGTGCGCAACGGCGGCTATCAGTTCGCCGTTGCGGTCGAGGCCCATGCGCTGCCGCGCGGTGGCGCCGCATGACCTCGCTGCGCGCCCGCATCGCCGCCCTGCTGATCGCGGCCATCGTGACGGTGGTGGTGCTTGCGACGCTCGCGGCCAGCACGGCGCTCGGCCCGCCGTCGCCCCAGACCACGATGGAACCCGTGGCCCAGCAGTTGCAGATGCTGGCCGCGCTGGCCGAAAGCGAACCCGAGCGGATGGGACCGGCCGGGTTCATGATCCAGCCCATGCCCGCCGGCGGCACAGGGGACGAGGGGATGACCGGCTTTCTGCGCGCGGGCCTCGCACGGACCGGGCGCCCGCGCGAGGCGGTGGTCACACGGCTGGCCGAGGATGTGGCGCTGACCGCTTCGGTCCGGCTGGACAGCGGCGGCTGGCTGATCAGCCCGGTCCCCGACATGAGTCCGCCGCCCGGCCGTTGGGCCGTGCTTGCCCTGTGGATCGCGCTGATCGCGGCGGGCAGCGTCGCGGTCGCGCTTTACGCCGCATGGATGGTCACCCGGCCCCTTCAGATGCTGGAGGATACGGCCGGCAAGATCGGCGCGGACGGCGTGCTGGAGCATATCCCCGAGACCGGATCGGCCGAGATCCGCGCCACCGCCCGCGCGCTGAACCGACTGTCGGCGCAGTTGCGCCGGGCGATGGAAAGCCGGATGCGGCTGGTCGCGGCGGCGGGGCACGACCTGCGCACGCCTATGACCCGGATGCGCCTGCGCGCCGAATTCATCGAAGACGACCGGGACCGGGCCAAATGGCTCGCCGATCTGGCCGAACTCGACACCATCGCCGACAGCGCCATCCGCCTCGTGCGCGAGGAGGCGAGCCGCGACGGCTCGGAACCGCTGCGGCTCGACCGGCTGCTGGCCGGGATCGCCGCCGACCTGGAGCCGATGCGCTATCCGCTGGAGGTGGGGTCGTTGCCGGCGGTTTCGGTGACGGCGGGTCCGCTCGCGCTGAAACGCGCGCTTCAGAACCTGATCATCAACGCGGCGACCCATGGCGGCGGTGCCAGGGTGATGCTGTCGCGTGAGGGCGACCAGGCTGTCGTGACCGTCGCCGACGACGGCCCCGGCATCCCGGACGAGGTGCTGGGCCAGGTGTTCGAGCCGTTCTTTCGCGTCGATCCGGCACGACGCAAGATCCTGCCGGGCGCCGGCCTCGGCATGGCCATCGCGCGCGAGATCGTCGAACGCTTCGGCGGCACCATCGCCATCCGCAACCGCGCGCCGCATGGCCTGGAGCAAAGGATCAGCCTGCCGGTGACGACGGGCTGATCCGCCCTGATCGCCCGCCGCTCAGATCGACCCGGCCAGCACCGGAAGCTCCTTCGCCGCGCCCGAAAGCCCTGGCAGCAGCGGATACAGCGCCGCCTGGATCGAGTGATAGATGTCGGGCTTGCCGGTGAACTGATGGCTGTCGGGACGGTTCGCGTCATCGACCTCGGGGAACCAGCCACCGCGGTCGGCGTCGATGAACAGTTCCGCCGCCGCCTGCCAGAACATCAGATAGTCGTCCTGCCCCTGATCTTTCGGCAGATGTTTCAGCCGCGCGGCCCCGGCCCCGATCGCCTCGGTCACCGGCCACCAGTAGCGCGACCGGCGCAGGGGTTGCCCGGCGGCATCGGTGGTGTAAATGAAGCCTTGGCGCGCCTTGTCCCAGCCATCGGCCAGCGAGCGTGCATAAAGCTTGTCGGACCAGCCGGTGAGCTTGCTGTCTTTCCGTCCGCCCATATCCCAGGCCTGAAGCAGCAGCCGCGACAGTTCCATCGAATGGCCAGGCGTTGCGCCGCGCGGGCGGAACATCGGATTGCCCTCGTAGGCGGCGTCGACATGCCAGTCCTCGGTGAAGTGTTCGGGAAGACGCCAGCCGTGCTTCGGCGCGACCTGACCCACGAAGAAATCGAGGATCAGATGCGCCCGCATGGCATAGGTGTGATCGCCCGTCGCCTCGGTCGCGGCGAGCAGCGCCTCGATCGAGTGCATGTTGGCGTTCATGCCGCGATAGGTCGAAATTTTCGACCAGTCGCGGGCATATTCCTCTTTCATCCGCCCGTATTCGTGATCCCAGAAATGGACATTGATGATTTCCCACACATCCTCGATCAGCCGGTCGGCATCCGGGTGGCCGGCCTGCTTCGCACTGGCCCCGGCAAGCAGAACGAAAGCGTGGCCATAAGCGAGCTTCTGGCCATCCGCCACATCGCCGCCGGGGGCGAAGGACCAGAGATAGCCGCCGTGCTGCCCGTCGCGGTGCAGGTTCCAGATCGCCCGCATTCCGTGGTCGACCATCTCGTCCGCGCCCTTCACCCCGGCCAGATGGCCAAGCGCGAAGGAATGCACCATGCGCGTCGTCGCGTGCAGTTCGCGCGCCGCGCCCGGGATCGGATGGCCGGCGTAGTCCTGGGCATGAAAGCCGCCCGCCGGATCGAGACTGCGGCGAAAGAAGGCGAACTGTCGGCGCGCGTCGGCCAGCAGATAATCCCTGTGGGCATCGCTGCCCCACCAGGGGCCGGAAGCGGGCACGTTCACATTGGTCATTCGACATCTCCGGTATGGGAGGTCCGCGTCAGGGCGGGTTGCAGATAGTTCAGCCGGGCCGCAGGCTCGCCCGCGATGTAGCGCAGCAGCAGTTCGGTCATCTTTTCCCCCGCCTCGGACAGATCCTCGTAAAGGCTGTCGAACTGCGGGCGGATCAGACGCGCGATCTCGCAGGTGGATTTCATCACCAACTGACCGTCGGGCACCCCCGCATCGACCCAGGCGGCGTTGATGGCAAGCGCGCTGACCTCGCCGGGGCAGACAAAGCCGTCGGGAGCCGAGCCGTCGGCCAGCATGGCGCGGACACAGGCGTAGATATCCTCGGGCCGGCTGTCGAGGTCGATCTCGGTCAGGATGCGCCCCTCGGCGCCGGTCTCGGCGCAGCCCCGGCTGAATCCCATGCGCAGATGCTGCGCATAGGTCTGGTCCTGCGCCGGCAGGATCAGCGCCGGACGGCGCACACCTCGCGCGAACATCCGCCGCACGGCGGCAAGCGCAAAGCCGTAATTGTCGTAATCGACCCAAGGGTGCGGCGTCGCCAGTTCCGTCCGGCCATGGGTGACGAAGGGCACGCCCTGCTCCAGCAACCAGCGCACGCGAATGTCGTCCGGGCGGCTGCATGAGAACAGCACCCCATCGGCCAGCCGGTTGCGGATGATCTTGTCGAAGGTCACGGCCTCGGGCAGGTCCTCGAAATGCGGCATGACCACCAGGTGATAGGGGGTGCCGCGCAGGCAGCGGGTGATGCCCCGGATCATAGACGAGCCATAGCCGAGGTTCTCCTCGTGCGGGGGCAGGATCAGCGCCAGCACATTGCTGCGCCCTGTGCGCAGCCGCTGTGCCGCGCGGTCGGGCGAATAGCCGATGTAGCGGGCGATGCGCTGCACCCTTTCGCGGGTCTCCGGCGCGATCTGAGGCGCGTCGGCCAGGGCGCGCGACACGGTCGTCACCGCCAGCCCGGACAATTCCGCAATGGTGCGCAAGGTCGGCCTCTCGCCGCGGGCCATGATTCGCCTATCCCTCCCTTTGGGATGCGCCTGACAGGAAATACAACGATTTAACTGCCAGACACGCCCCACCTCCATAAATCGGATACCACCAACATGCGGGAATACAAAGGAATTTGTGAGATGCCTCAATCCGATTCCCTGTTGACACGTCTGCGATTTAAAACGTTATAAATAGCGCGCCGGACGGGAGACCGGATTTTGGAGGAGATGACATGCGACACTTCCTGTTGGCCGGAACGGCCGCTCTTGCGATCAGCGCCGGCATGGCCCGCGCAGAGGAAAGCGTCGAGGTCCTGCATTGGTGGACCGCCGGCGGCGAAGCCGCCGCACTGAATGTGCTGAAGGACAACCTCGCCAAAGAGGGCGTGGCCTGGAAGGACATGCCGGTCGCGGGCGGCTCGGGCGTGCAGGCGATGACGGCGCTGCGGGCGCGCGTCACGGCGGGCGATTCGCCGACCGCGGTGCAGATGCTGGGCTTCGACATCCGGGACTGGGCCGAGATGGGCGTTCTGGCCAACCTCGACGACCTGGCCGAAAAGCAGGGCTGGGGCAATGTGATCCCGGCCGCCTTGCAGGAATTCTCGAAATACGACGGTCACTGGATCGCGGCGCCGGTCAACGTGCACTCGACCAACTGGCTGTGGATCAACAAGGCCGCACTCGACAAGGCCGGCGGCAAGGTCCCGGCCAATATCGACGAGTTGTTCGCGCTGCTCGACGCCTTCAAGGCGCAGGGCATCATCCCGCTGGCCCATGGCGGCCAGGGCTGGCAGGACGGCACCCTGTGGGAAGCGGTCGTGCTTTCGGTCGGCGGCCCGGATTTCTACAAGAAAGCCGTGCTCGAAGCCGATCCCGAAGCGCTTGGCGGCGACACGATGCGCACGGTCTTTGACGACATGACCAAACTGCGCAGCTATTTCGACACCAGTTTCTCGGGCCGCGACTGGAACCTTTCCTCGGCCCTGGTGATCGAGGGCAAGGCCGGCGCGCAAGAGATGGGCGACTGGGCCAAGGGCGAGTTCCTGCGCGCGGGCCAGAAACCGGGCGAGGATTTCGTCTGTATCCGCTTCCCGGGCACGCAAGGCTCGGTCCTGTTCAACTCGGACCAGTTCGTGATGTTCGAGCAGGATGACGCCGGCAAGACGGAAGCGCAGCTGAAACTGGCCTCGGCGGTCGAGGATCCGGCGTTCCAGATCGCGTTCAACACCGTCAAGGGCTCGGTCCCAGCGCGGACCGACGTGCCCGACACCGACTTCGACGATTGCGCGAAGAAGGGGATGAAGGACGTGGTCGAGGCCTCGGCGAGCGGCAACTTCATGGGCTCGCTCGCGCATGGCTACGGCCAGCCCGCGGCGGTCAAAGAGGCGGTCTTCGACGTCGTGACCCAGCACCTGAACGGTCAGATCACCACGGACGAGGCCCTGAAACGCTTGCCCGAGGCGGTCGCGGCCGCGCAATAACCACCGACAGGCAACTGGAGCGCGGGTCCCCCCGCGTTCCGTCGTTTTG
>JAATGA010000251.1 GCA_015654855.1 Rhodobacterales bacterium | reverse complement strand
GAGTCCCCGGTTCCCACGAGGGAATCGGGTCACCCCTTCGGAAACCTCGCCGCCGACCTTTGGGCCGACCGACCGCCGCTAATGCACCGGCGCCGGCACGCAGTCGAGCAGGCTGCGCCCGCCGTCCAGCACCAGCACCTGCCCCGTCATGAAGGACGAGGCGTCCGAGGCCAGGAACTGCGCCGTCTCGGCGATTTCATGGGCCGGGGCGATACGGGCCATCGGCGTGCCCGCGACGATGGCGTTGCGATAATCGGGCTCGTCCTTCAGCGCCTGTTGCAGGCTGGCGCTCATCAGCGAGCCGAAGGCGATGGCATTGACGCGGATATGCTTCGGCGCAAGCTCGACCGCCATGGCGCGCGTCATCTGCTCGACCCCCGCCGCGGCGATGGCATAGCCCATCAGCCCCTTTTGCACCCGGCTGGCCGACAGCGAGGACAGGTTGACGATCGTGCCCGCCGGGCCGGTGTGGTCTTCGGCGCGCCCGGCCTGCTGGATCATCCGCTTCGCCGTCATCTGCGACATGCGCAGCGCCGTCATCAGGTTCAGCCGCAGCAGTTCCTCGACCGCATCCTCCTCGGGGTTCAGCGGCTCGGAATGGCGCAGGACACGGGTCGCGTTGATCAGGATGTCGACCTTCTCGAAGGCATCCACCGTGGCCGACAGCAGGTTGGCGATGGTCAGCTTCTGGCACATGTCGCCGGCATACATGCGGACCGGCCCGTCGGTCCGCGCCTCCTGGCCCACCTCGTCGACCAGTCTTTCCTCGTCATTGTCGGCGAACATCACATTCGCCCCCTTATCGAGGAAATGCCGCGCGATGGCGAGGCCGAGGCCCTGCGCCGCGCCGGTCACGATGGCGGTCTTGCCGGAAAGGGAAAAGGACATAGGCCTGCCTTCTGGTCGGGGAAACGGGGGTCAGCGCTTGCGGACGGGAAAGGCGGCGCGCGTCAGCCGGAAGGCGCCGTCGCCGCCGATCTCCCGCACCTCGCGGAACAGATCCGGCAAGGCGCGATCATAGGGCAGATGCCGGTTCGCCACCATCCACAGCGCGCCCGAGGGCGCGAGCCAGCGTGCCGCCGCCCGGATGAAGTTCAGCCCGAGGTTCGGATCCGCCTCGCGTCCGGTGTGGAACGGCGGGTTCATCACCACATGGTCGAGCAGCCGGTCGGGCCGGAAGGTGGTCGCATCGGCCCAATGGAAACGCGCGCGTTCGTCGGCAACGTTCTGCCGCGCGCAGTTCAGCGCCTCGGCCTCGGCCTCGATCAGATCGAGCCGTTTCACCTTCGGATGCGTCAGGATCGCCTGCGACAGCCAGCCCCAGCCCGCGCCGGCGTCCGCGATATAGCCGCCAAGGTCCGCCGGCAGCGCGGCCGCCAGCATCTCCGACCCGCGATCCGACCCATCGGCGGAAAACACCCCCGGCAGGGTCACGAACCGGCCGGGCAGTTCCGCCGGCCGCGCCCGCCAGTCGGCGAAATCCGCCCCGGCGGCAAAGACCGCGAGCTTGCCATGCGCCTTGGACACAGGCTCGGACAGGTCGACCCGACCACGCAATTCCTTCAGAGCGCTGTCGATGCCATCGGTCTTTTGCCCGTCGACCGCCACCGGCCCGCCTGGCGTGACACCGGCCGAGGCGAGCGCGATCAGGGCACGGGCGGCGGCGCGGGCGCGCGGCAGGCAGACGACCGCCGCCGCCCAGGGACCTTCGGCCTCGGCCAGGGTGCGGTATCCCTGCACGGCGAAATGGTCGTGATCGGGGCGAAAGCCGGTGACGACCTCAACCCGATCCTTCGGCAGGGCGGACAGATCGTCGCCCGCGCGCGGGCGCAGCACCGCGATCACCCCCGAGGGCGGAATGGAAAAGACGCCGCTTTCCAGCGCGATGTCGATACGTTGGGATTGCATATGGCGGGTTCCGGGACCGGTCGGGCCCCTATTCCTTTTCCATCGTGCATTGCAGCGGGTGCTGGTGGCGGCGGGCGAAATCCATCACCTGCGCCACCTTGGTCTCGGCCACTTCAAAGGAAAAGACGCCGACGACCGCCAGGCCCTTCTTGTGGACGGTCAGCATGATCTCGAACGCCTGGGCATGGGTCAGACCGAAGAACCGCTCCAGAATATGGACGACGAATTCCATCGGCGTGTAATCGTCGTTCAGCAGCATCACCTTGTACATCGGCGGTCTCTGCGTGCGGGTGCGCGTCTTCGTCAGCAGCGAGGCGTCGCTGCCCGGTCCGTCCGTCTTGTCGCTCATATGGTCAGGAAAGCCGGGCAAAGAAGGCTCCGCAAATCGGATTCGGATGGGGCGCGTATTGCAGGAATATAACGCATTTTGGCGTCGCGAAAAGAGGGGGGCCTTTCGCGACGCGCCGCCCGCCGCTTGCCGTGCCCGAAAGCCAGTCTGGCAGCCATTGCCTGGCGCCGGATTAACCGGCACCTTGCCACGGCAAACCGGCCCATCCGACCCGCGACAAAGGCGACTATGACCCTGACAACCATAGGTTTCGACGCCGACGACACGCTCTGGCAGAACGAGACCTTCTTTCGCCTGACCCAGGACCGCTTCGCCGCGCTGCTGGCCGATCATGCCGACCGCGACCATCTGCACGACCGCCTGATCGCCGCCGAACGGCGGAATCTCGGCCATTACGGCTATGGCATCAAGGGCTTCGTCCTGTCGATGATCGAAACAGCGATCGAGGTGACCGGGGGCCGCGTTCCCGCCGCGACCATCGCCGAACTGCTGGCCGCCGGGCGCGGGATGCTGGAGCATCCGATACATCTCCTCCCCCATGCGCGGGCGACGGTGGAACGGCTTTCCCGCGACTATCGCGTGCTGCTGATCACCAAGGGCGATCTTCTGGACCAGGAGCGCAAGCTCGCCCAGTCGGGCCTGGGCGATCTGTTCCACGGGGTCGAGATCGTGTCGCACAAGACACCCGAGGCTTACCACAGGATCTTCACCCGCCATGGCGAGGGCGCGACCCGGGCGATGATGGTGGGAAATTCGCTCAAATCCGACGTGATCCCGGTGATCGAGGCCGGCGGCCAGGGCGTCTGGGTGCCGCATGGCCTGACCTGGGCGCTGGAATCCGCCGATCCCCCCGCCGGCAATGCCCGGTTCCACGAGATCGCGGATCTGGGTCTCCTCCCGGATCTTGTGGCGCGACTGGGATCCAACCGCAAAGACTAGTTGTGCCACCCGGGTCGCCGCCCCATATGCGCCATATGAACAACAGCCCGGAAGTGCTTGAAATCGAGGGCTTTCAGGAAACCAAACGACGTGCTAGCTTTGGTAACAATCGTAAAAGTCCCGCGACTAACGACGGGGCGGCAGAGGCAGTTAAGGGGCAGGCAAATGGCACCGAATCCGGGGCAGTATGTCCGCAATTTCATATTCCTGACGGGCGTGCTGGTTCTGGCAGCGCTGTCCGCCGTCGCGCCCGCGCGGGCCGCGCCCTATGCGGCCTATGTCATGGATGTCCGCACCGGCGAGACGCTATATTCGGAAAACGCCGACACCCGCCTGCATCCGGCCTCGCTGACCAAGATGATGACGCTCTACATCACCTTTCAGGAGATCGAGCGGGGGAACATCAGCCTCGACACCATGGTGACCGTGACGAAGAACGCGGCCTCGCAGCCGCCGTCGCGGCTGGGGCTGAAGGCCGGGCAAAAGATCGCCGTGCGCTATCTGATCCGCGCGGCGGCGGTGAAATCGGCCAATGACGCGGCGCAAGCGCTCGGCGATTTCATCGGCGGCGACCAGGCCGGGTTCGCGGCGCGGATGAACCGCACGGCGCAATCGCTGGGGATGCGCAACTCGTCCTTCCGCAACGCCAACGGGCTGACCGCGCCGGGGCATCTGTCGACCGCGCATGACATGTCGATCCTGGGCCGGCGGCTGTTCTACGATTTTCCGCAGTATTACAACATCTTCTCGCGCCGCACCGCCGATGCCGGCATGGCCCAGGTCGCCAATACCAACACCCGCTTTCTTGAGGCCTACAAGGGCGCGGACGGGATCAAGACCGGCTATACGGTCGCGGCGGGCTTCAACCTCGTGGCCAGCGCCGAGCGCGGGAATAAGCGCATCATCGCCACCGTTTTCGGCGGCAAATCGACCGCGCATCGCAACCAGAAAGTCGCCGAGTTGATGGACATCGGCTTTGGCAAGGCGCCGAACAACGCCCGGACCAAGGTCCCCACACCGCCGGCCTATCAGGGCAACGATGTGATCGCGGCCCAGGACGAGGCTCTGCCGGAAACCCAGGGCGGGGCGGGCAAGACGATCCGAGTCGCCATGGCGATGCAGAAGTCGCGCCGCCCGCAGGCCAGGCCCGATGCCGGTCATATCGCCGCCACCGCCGATGCCGTCGCCGCGATGCAGTCCGACATCGAGGGCGCGCTGGCCGAGGCCATCGCCCCGGTTTCCGCCCCCGCGCCGGAGCCGGAACCCGGCACGCTCGACGCGCAGGTCGCGACGCTGGCGGCCGCGCCCGCACCGCGTCCGCAGGCCCGCCCCGCCGCGCCTGCCCCGGCAGTGATCGCAACGGCCGCTGCCGACGCGACAGAACTCGCCGCGATCGACGAGGGCGAGGTCTTCCGCGCCCCGGAAGAGGGCAGCATCGTCGCGCTTTCCGCCCCGGCCCCGACGCCGGCCGCCGCGGCACCGCTGCCCTTCGGCACCGCGGACGCCACGACCGAGGCGCTTGCCTCCGGCGAGCCGGTGGAGATGGCCGCCCTGGCCGCGCCGAAACGGAACGCTCCCAACTTCGAGGGGGCCAGGGCCAAACCCAAGGCCAAGGGCGACCAGGGCGAGGTTGTCACCCGCGTCTCGACCTCGGGCGGGCGGCACTACGGCATCAACGTCGGCCGGTTCAACACCCGCAGCGGGGCGGAATCGGCGCTGACGAAGACCCTGCTGGCCGAAAGCGCCACGCTGAACGGCGCCTTGCGCAAGGTCGTCGCCGGCAACAGAGGGTATGAGGCGAATTTCATGGGGCTGACCCAGGACCAGGCCGAACTCGCCTGCGCCCGGCTTCAGGCCCGTGGCACCCAGTGTTTCAGCATCGGGCAGTAAGACCCGGGCACCTGCCGACTGAAGGGCCGGGCATCGCGCCCGGCCTTTTCGTTTGCGCGGCCCCTTGGCCCGCGCCGTCGCATCCGCCGCCCCGCCCCGACCCGCAAATCATTTCCCCCCGATCGGCGACGCCTGGTCTGGACAGCGCCGCGCAGGCGCGCGACAGAATTGCCGGACATCAGGAAAAGAGGCTGTCATGACCTTCGTTATCCCCGCCCCCGCGCAGGCCTCGGTCGCCGTCGCCGGAACCGCCGACCGCTTCCCGGTGCGGCGCATCTTTTGCGTCGGGCGCAACTACGCCGAACATGCGCGCGAGATGGGGGCCGACCCGGATCGCGAGCCGCCGTTCTTTTTCACCAAGCCGGCGGATGCCGTGGTCGACAGCGGCGCCACCCTGCCCTTTCCGCCCGCGACCGCCGATCTGCATTTCGAGGCGGAACTGGTGGTCGCCATCGGCATCGGCGGGCACGACATCGCCGAGGCTGACGCTCTGTCGCATGTCTGGGGCTATGCCTCCGGCAACGACCTGACCCGCCGCGACATGCAGGCCGCGGCCAAGGCCGCGCGCCGCCCCTGGGACATGGCCAAGGGCTTCGACCGCTCGGCCGTGGTCGGGCCGGTCCATCCCGGCCAGGCGGTGCCGACAGGCCGAATCGCGGGCCTGCTCGATGGCGAGGTTCGGCAAGAGGCGCGGGTCGCCGAGATGATCTGGCCGGTCGAAGGCGTGATCGCTTATCTGTCGGGTCTGGTGGAGCTTGCGCCGGGGGACCTGATCTTCACCGGCACGCCGGCCGGTGTCGGCGCCATCACCGCCGGCCAGAGCTTCACGGTCGAGGTGGAAGGGCTAAACCCCGCCACCGTCACTTTCGCCTGAGGCCGAGGGGTGCCGGGCGGACCTGGCGCGATTCGACCGCGGCCCGGAAAGCGCCCCGCTCCGACCTCGGCCGGAGGTCTGGCCCGCGCGGCCAGGCTTTCGCCGACCTATTGCAGGTCGGCGAAAGCCACCTGCAAACGTTCCACCGCCTCGGCCACCTGGGCGCGTGTGGTGCCCAGATTGAAGCGCAGGAAGCTGTCGCCGCCCATGCCGAAGGCCGCGCCATGGTTCGTGGCGATCTTCGCCTGCTTCTCGGTCCGCGCGATGAACTCCGCCGGCGCCATGCCGGTGCCGGCGAAATCGACCCAGGCGAGATAGGTCGCCTCCAGCCGCATCGGGGCAAGGCCGGGAATCGCCGCGATCCCCTCGTCGAACAGCCGCCGGTTGCCCTCCAGATAGGTCGTCAGCCCGTCGACCCATTCCGCACCTTCCGGCGAATAGGCCGCCGTCGCCATGAACAGGCCAAAGGAATTGGGCGAAATGCCAAGCGCCATCAGCGTATCGCCAAAGCGTTTGCGCAAAGCGGGATCGGCGATGATCACATTGCCGGTGTGACTGCCCGCGATGTTGAAGGTCTTGGTCGTCGCCGTCATCATCACCAGACGGTCGGCGATCCCCGGCGCTGCGACCGCCATCGGAACGTGGCTATAGCCCGGATAGACCAGATCGTGGTGGATCTCGTCCGAAACCAGGATCAGGTCGGGCCGCCGGCAAAAATCGGCGACCCCGCGCAACTCCTCTACCGTCCAGACCCGCCCGCCGGGATTGTGCGGAGAGCACAGGATCAGCATCCGCTCCCCTCCGGTCATCTGCGCGTCCCAGGCGGCGAAATCCATCTGGTATCGGCCGTTGTCATTGGTCAGCGGGCATTCCACCACCTTGCGGCCGGCGGCTTTGATCGTGCGGGCGAAGGCGTGATAGACGGGGGTCGTCAGGATCACCCCGTCGCCCGGCCGGGTGAAGGCCTGAAGGCAAAGCCCCGTGCCGTTGACAAGGCCATGGGTGGTGAAGATCTGGTCGCTCTCGACCACCCAGCCATGGCGGGTCTGCATCCACCAGCGCACCGCCTCCAGATATTCGGCATCGTCGCCGTAATAGCCGTAAACGCCAAGAGCCAGCATCCGCTCCAGCGCGCGCTGCACGCATTCTGGCGGGCGGAATTCCATATCCGCCACCCACATCGCCAGCCCCTCGCCCTGCGGAATACCGTAAAGCGTCTGCATCATGTCCCATTTCACCGAATGGGTGCCGTAACGGGGGATCTGTTCGTCGAAGGACATGGCCGGCCTCGGGGGTGCGTCGTGCTGCGGATGAATGGTCCGAGGGATAACAAGCGCAGGTGCGAATTCCAACCGCGATCTTGTTACGCGAACAAAGATGCGGAAGACCCTAGCCGAGATGATATATATTCCCGAAATACCGCATTAATCCGGTAAATTATCCCGCCTACGCCATGCTTCGCCTCCCGCAGGCGGCGGCATTGCGCGAAAACACGGCATCCCTTACATCGGGGGACATGATACGCCCGATCCTGATCCATCCCGACCCGCGCCTCAAGAAGCTTTGCGACCCCGTGGCAGAGATTACGCCCGATTTGCTGTCGCTGGCGGACGACATGCTGACGACGATGTACGACGCGCCCGGCGTGGGCCTGGCCGCGCCGCAGGTCGGCGTGAACCGGCGGCTGATCGTGGTCGACTGCGCCAAGACCCCGGACGCGCCGCGCCCGCTGGTGATGTTCAACCCCGAAATCACCTGGGCGTCGGAGGATCTGTCGACCTACGAGGAAGGTTGCCTGTCGATCCCCGACCAATATGCCGAGGTCGAACGCCCCGCCGAGGTGCGCGCCCGGTGGACCGACCGTGCCGGCGAGGTGCAGGAAGAGCAGTTCTCCGGCCTCTGGGCGACCTGCGTGCAGCACGAGATCGACCATCTGAACGGCAAACTCTTCATCGACTATCTCGGGCCGCTGAAACGGCAGATGATCACCCGCAAGATGGAAAAGCTGAAACGCGAACGCGCGCGATCCGCCGCGGCGCAGGCGTGACGGCGGCGCGATGGCGATCCTGCCGATCCTGACCTGGCCCGACGCCCGGCTTTCCACGCCCTGCACGCCCGCCGATCCGGCGGCGGTGGCGGGGCTGGCCGCCGATATGCTGGAAACGATGTATGCGGCCCCCGGCCGTGGCCTCGCAGCGCCGCAGGTCGGGCGTCTGATGCGGCTCTTCGTCATGGACACCACCTGGAAAGAGGGGGTGAAGACCCCCCGCGTCGTGGTCAACCCCCGCATCCTGTGGCAGTCCGACCAGAAGGCCAGCGGACCCGAGGGCTGTCTGTCCCTGCCGGGCATCACGGCCGAGGTCACGCGGCCCCTGGCGGTGCGGATGGTCTGGACCGGGCTTGACGGAACCGAACACGACGAGGTGCTTTCCGGCTTCGATGCCGTCTGCGCCTTGCACGAACACGATCATCTGGACGGGATCCTGACGCTCGACCGGATCGGCCCGGAGGCCCGCGCCGGGCTGGAGGCCATATATCGCGCATGACCGCCCGCGCTTGCCTTCCCTGGCCGCACAAGGCCCTGCGCAGCCCCGCCGCCGATGTGGCGGAGGTGACGGACGATATTCGCGCGATCTGGTCCGACATGATCGAGACGATGGAGGCGATGCCCGGCGTCGGACTCGCCGCGGTGCAAATCGGCGTGCCGCTGCGGCTGGCCGTGGTCGATGCCTCGGACACGCGCGGCCAGGCGGTCAGGATGGCCAACCCCGAGGTCCTTCACGCCTCGGTCCAGCTGCGCGAGCATGAAGAGGCGAGCCCGAACCTGCCCGGCGTCTCGGCCGTGATTTCGCGCCCCCGGGCGGTGACGGTGCGGTTCCTGAATGCCGATGGTGTGGTCGAGGAACGCGATTTCGTCGGCCTTTGGGCCACGAGCGTTCAGCATCAGATCGACCATCTGGCGGGTAAAATGTATTTCGACCACCTCTCGCCGCTGAAGCGTAAGATGCTGATCTCCCGGTCAGAAAAGCTGCGGAGGCTCGGATGAGGGTCGTCTTTATGGGCACGCCGGAGTTTTCGGTGCCGGTGCTCGACGCGCTCGCCCGCGTGCATGAGGTCGTGGCCGTTTACTGCCAGCCCCCCCGCCCCGCCGGGCGCGGCAAGATCGAGCGGCTGACGCCCGTCCATGCCCGCGCGCTGGAACTCGGCCTGCCCGTGCGCCATCCGGCCCGGCTGCGCGATCCCGCCGATCAGGCGGATTTTGCAAGCCTTGACGCCGATGTGGCGGTCGTCGTGGCCTATGGGCTGATCCTGCCGCAGGCGGTGCTGGACGCACCGCGTCATGGCTGCCTGAACATCCATGCCTCGCTCTTGCCGCGCTGGCGCGGGGCGGCGCCAATCCACCGGGCGATCATGGCGGGGGATTCCGAAACCGGCATATGTATCATGCGGATGGAGGCAGGTCTTGACACCGGACCGGTGCTTCTGCGCGAGCCGACGCCGATCGGCGCCGAGGACACCACCGCCGATCTGCACAACCGGCTGTCCGCCATGGGCGCGCGACTGATCCTCGAAGCGCTCGACCGGCTGGCCGATCTGACGCCTGTTCCGCAGTCGTCGGAAGGCGCGACTTATGCCGCCAAGATCGACAAGGCCGAGGCGCGGATCGACTGGACCCTGCCGGCGGTTCAGGTCGACCGGACCATTCGCGGCCTGTCGCCCTTTCCCGGCGCCTGGTGCCTGGCGGCGGGCGAGCGGGTAAAGCTGCTGCGATCCCGCCTTGCCCCGGGTTCCGGCACACCGGGCACGGTTCTGGACGGTCTGACCATCGCCTGCGGCAGCGGCGCGGTCGAGGTCACGCTTGCGCAGCGCGAGGGGAAAAAACCGGCAACCGCCGATGAATTTCTGCGCGGCTTTGCCCTGCCCGCCCGGCTGGACTGACGCCGGACACGTTCCGTTAACCCTTCTGCGCCAGCCTCGCGTTGCCGCCCGTCCCGCGATGTGTTAGCCGCCGGATCAACCATCACGACAAGAACGAGGAGCCAGAGCCATGGCCGCCGATTACATTGTCAAGGACATCGCGCTTGCCGAATTCGGGCGCAAGGAACTGACCATTGCCGAAACCGAGATGCCGGG
>JAATGA010000175.1 GCA_015654855.1 Rhodobacterales bacterium | reverse complement strand
TACAAAACGATTTAATTAAATTCTCTGGCATTGCGGTAGGAAACATCGAAACAAAGAGGACAAGCGCGGCGTGCCGGTCGTCGTCGGCCCCCAGTCGCTCGACGGGCTTGAAGTGATCGAGGCCCGCGCGGCACGCCTTGGCGCGCCTGTTCTGGCCTTCGGCCAGCACTGGCATTGCCATGAGGATCGTGGCCGCATGGTGTTTCAGGATGAAAACGGGTTGCTGGATCTGCCGCTGCCCAACCTGCCGGGGCCCCATCAGATCCAGAATGCCGGCGCTGCGCTGATGGCCTTGCGCTGGCTGGGCCATGGCGAGGCGGTCTGCGAGGCCGCCGTGACCCGCGCCAAATGGCCCGCCCGGATGCAGCGGCTGCGGCGCGGTCCGCTGGCCGAACTGGCGCCGAAGGTCGAGTTGTGGCTCGACGGCGGACACAATCCGGCGGGGGGCGAGGCGGTGGCGGAGACGCTGGCCCGGATGCCTCTGCGCCCGACGCATCTGATCTGCGGGATGCTGAACACCAAGGATGTCGCGGGCTACATGCGTCCGCTCGCGCCCCATGTGCAAAGCCTTCATGCGGTGGAAATCCCGGGCGAGGCGAACACCCTGCCTGCCGGGGACACGGCCGATGCCGCCCGTGCGGCGGGAATCGCCGCCGTGACCGCACCGTCGGTCGCCGCGGCGCTCGCCGACATCGCCGCCCGCGACCCGGAAGCGCGGGTGCTGATCTGCGGCTCGCTTTACCTCGCAGGGACGGTTTTGCGCGACAATGGCTGACCCGTCACAGCCCGGTCGCCATGCCGCTGTAAAGTCTTTGCTAATCCCGCCGGATAGTCGCATCGTAACCCGTAAAGAACAGTTGGAACCTTCTGCCCATGGCGCGTAATGGCGATACGCTCGTCGACCGCATCCTCTTTCGTCGCAGCCTGCGCCGCTGGCATGAGATCGCCGACGAAGCCCCCGCGGCGGATCTGGACCGGTTGCGCCTGCAACACGGTCGCGCCCGCAGCCTGCGGCGCGAGATCGACCGGCTGATCCACGAGGCGGAATACCGGCTGACCCTGCCGCTGATCGGCTCGAACGCGATGAGAAAGCCGCTTGGCACCGACTGGGCCTGGCGGCCCGATCTGTGGAAGGGCCAGATCCCGGTTCCGGGCTTTGCCGCCGTCCCCGGCCGGACCGAGGTCTGCGAGGGCGCGACGATCTTTCACGACTGCCAGCGCAGCGAGCTGACCTTCCGGCAGATCCGCAACATGCGCGAACAGGATCTCGCGCCCTTCGGCTTTCGCATGGATGTTTTCGCCTTCGACGGGTCTTTCCTGTCGCTGGTCTTCGACCTGCCGCCCGAGGCGGCGCAGGGGCTGCGGCAGAAGCATATCATCCGCCTCGACCTGATCGCCGAGATGGAAAAGCCGCTGGAGATGTTCGCCCGGCTGAACATCAAGCACGGACCCAACGTCGAACAGATCGTGCGCGAACTGCCGCTCGGCGGCGAGACCATGGCCGAATTCGATCTGGCCTACAGCCGGATGAACGAAAAGCGGGTCGAAAAACTGTGGATCGACCTGATTTTCGAGGGGCCGCAGATGAACCAGGTCGTCCTGCGCGACGCGACGGTCAGCCGCCGCCCGCGGGCGGATTTCTGAAAGAGGGGGCAGCGATGGCCGAACCGACACTGACCCGGACCCGCATTCGCGCTGGCCTTTGGGAAGGGGTGCTGTCGCACGCCCCCGTCGAACCGGCGGTGGAGGCTTTGTGGCAGGAAACTCCGCTTGCCGGAGTGGCCGTCACGGCGATACCGGGCCGGGCCGGGGAATGGGCCGTGACGATCCCGATACCGGCCTCGGCGCTGAACGACGGCGTGCAGACCATCCTGATCCGCGACCGGATCAGCGGCGAGAAGCTGGGGCATTTCACCCTGGTCGCCGGCGTGCCGCTGGAAGACGACCTGCGGGCCGAGATCGACCTGCTGCGGGCGGAACTGGACATGCTGAAACGCGCCTTCCGCCGACATTGCGTGGAGACCGGCGCCGGCTGAGGCCGTAACCGTGTGTGTGGGGCCGACTTCGCCCGGGGGCACTCGCGCCCGATGCCCCGAACATGCCCCCGCCCCCCGGAAAAACGAAAGCAGCCCGCAAGCGGACGGCCAGATTAGGCGGTCGCTCCGAAGCGAGCCTTCCCAGAAGGCTCAGGCGTCGTAATAGGCGAACATCTGTTCCAGCGGCGAAAGCTCGGGCGCGGCTTTGACAGCGCGCGTCGGCTTTTCGGCGGTGAAATAAGCCTCCGCCTGCTCGATGACGCGCAGCGCCTCTGTCGCCGGGGCGGCGGCCGGGGTCAGGGGGTGGCGGGGTTCGTACATGATCGATCTCCTTCGATGCTGCCGAGATAACCCGCCCTCGTCCTTCTGATAAGAGCCATTGCCGCATGAGCGCTATGTCGTTTCTGCAATGCAGCAAATGGGATTAACCATTTCGGCACTCCCGTTCAGAAGTTGGACAGGAGTGTGTTGGAATGCGGGCGCACAACGTCCGGTTGCATTTGCATATTTCGTTGTTTCTTTGCCCCGAACGGTCCGCAGGAATACCCCGGATCGGTCGCGGGCCTGCCGCTATCCTGCCCGATTTCGCGGGCAATCAGACAGCAGCCACCCGAACCTGCTGCCTGGGGAAAACAATGGACCGACTGACCGAGATGGAAGCCTTCGCCACCGTGGTGGATCAGGGAGGATTCACGGACGCGGCCAAAAAGATGGGGATTTCCAAGTCCGCCGTATCGAAACACGTCTCGGCGCTGGAGGCGCGTCTCGGCGCGCGTCTGCTGAACCGCACGACCCGCCGCGTGTCTCCGACCGAGATCGGCCTGGCCTATTACGACCGCGCCCGCCGCGTGCTGAACGACGCGGGCGAGGCGGATGCGCTGGTGACCTCGATGCAGTCGGCGCCCTCGGGCCTGTTGCGCATTTCGGTCGCGACCGATTTCGGGGTCAACCTGCTGTCGCCGATCCTGGGAGAGTTCCTGCTGGAATATCCCGACATCACCGTCAACATGGTGTTGAACAACCGCTATGTCGAACTGATCAGCGAAGGGTTCGACATGGCAATCCGCGTGGGCGAGCTGGAAGACAGCTCTCTTCGCGCGCGTAAGCTGACCGAGACGACCAAGCGCATGATAGGCTCGCCCGGCTATTTCCAGAAATACGGGCGGCCTCTAAAGATCGACGATCTGAACGAGCACAAGCTGCTGCACTATTCCAACCAGGCGAACGGCAACGTCTGGAAGGTCACAGCGCCCTCGGGCGAAAAGCGTCAGGTCCGCTCGAACGGCTGGCTGACGGTGAACGACGGGCAGTCGTTGCTGAACGCCGCCATCGCGGGCCTGGGGATCGCCTATCTGCCGGCCTTCCTCTACGCCGATGCGCTGCGCAAGGGCCTGGTGGACGAGGCCATTCCGGGCCTTCCGACCGAGGTTCTGGGCATCTATGCCGTCTATCCGCCCGGCCGGTTCACCCAGCCGAAGGTCCGTGCCTTCATCGACTTCCTCGCCCGTCGCTATATCGACAAGGGGCCGGACAACTGGTGATCCCCGCAAGGGACCCCGGGATGCCGCATCGTGATCCGCCGGGCCTCGCCGCGCGGATCACTGGTTTTCGTAAAGCAGCATCGCCTCGACCCGCCGGTTCAGCTCTCGCCCCTCGGGGGTGAGGTTGCTGGCGCGGGGCGACAGCGGGCCGACGCCCTGGGCCTGAAGCTGCGCCGCCGGCACGCCAAGCGCCACCAGCGCCGCGCGCACCGACTCCGCCCGCTGCCGCGACAGGGCCATATTGCCGTCGAACCCGCCCGAGGCGTCGGTATGGCCGACCAGCGCCACATCGCGCGACGCATCGGCCTTCAGCCAGGTCGCCAGATCGGCCAGCGAGGCATAGGCGCCCTCGGTCAGATCCCCCGCGCCCGAGGCGAAGACCAGATCGTCCAGCGCCACGGCCCCCCGCCCCTCAAGCGCGGCGCCAAGGTCCGAGGTGATCGTGGGTCGGGTGACCGCCGGCTCCGCTGCCATGGCGGGTGGCGGGACGGGCGCGTTCAGCGTCGGCAGGGCCGGTGCCGCGGGATCGCCGGCCACCACAGGGCCGGCAGGATCGGCGGTGGCCGATGCAGCAGGATCGGTGGCGACAGGCGGCAGCCGCAGGGTCAGGTTCGGCGGCGCAGGCTGATCCGTTGCGGCGGACAGGACCGGCCGCCCCCCCGCATCCTTTGCCACCGTCGCGCCGTCGATCTGCGTCACCTGAACGAAGCCGCGATCCGCCGTGCGGCTGACCACCAGGCTCAGCACGTCGCGGCCATCCGTCCCGATGCGCTCGGCCGCCAGATAACGGTAATCGCCCATGTCGACGTGCATTCCCGGCTCGGGCAGGATGTCGGTGCCATAGCGGAAGTCGAAGCCGCCGCACTCCGCCGCCTCGCATTCGAACAGCACGCGATAACCCCCCTCGACCAGTTGGGTCCGCAGCGGGGCGAGGATTTGCAGCGTGGTCATCCCTCCGGCGCCTGCCGAGGTCGTATCGACCTGCCAGGCGGACTGGGCCAGTTTCCCTTCGAACGCGCGGGTCGGAACGGCGGTGCCGGTCCAGGCCCCGACCGGCAGGTTGTAGCTGGTCAGCGCCTCGGCCCGGCCGCCGGTCTCAACCGCGGGGCCGGGGAAGTCGAAGGTCACAGCCCGCGCCTGGCCCGCCGGCAAGCCGGCAAGCGCAAGGCATCCGAGGCCGCAAAGGATGCGCCCAACGCTCAATGCCCCGCCCCCGGCGCGGCCTGGCGATAGTGATAGCGGCCCGCAAGATCCATCCCCAGCCCGGAATAGAGCGCCCGCGCCCCGGCATTCGCCTCTGTCACCACCAGCGACAGAGTGTCGGCGCCGGCCTCCGCCGCCCAGGCGGCGGCCTCGCGCAGCATATCGCGCGCCGCACCCCGCCGGCGGAAGGCGGGCCCGACCTCCAGCGCGTGCAGCATCGCGACCCGCCCCGACAGGGCGACAAAACAGCAGCCTGCGGCGCGGTCGTCGATGCGCGCCAGGATCGCGGTTTTCGGCCCTTGGGCGCGCTCCATCACGGCAAGCCTTGCCGGGCCGATCCCTGCCTCTGCCCAGATCGCGGCGGTGACGGCCAGCGGCGGCCAGTGCGCAATGGCCGACAGTGGCGGCGGGGGCGGCGCCAGCCGCGCGACCGATGCCGCATAGGCCATGACCGGATCGACCACCCCATAGCCCCGATCCGCCAGCGCGGCATCGAGCGCCTCGTCCCCCGCCCGGATCAGAAACAGCGCCTCTTGCCCGAGCGCGGCCATTGCCGCCTCGGCCTCGGCCAGGTCGGCGAGAGCCCAGGATGCCTCGGCAGTGGCGGCAGAGACGCGCTTGCCGCCGCCCCGGCCGTCGCGGATCGCAAAGGGGCCGACACGGTGGCGGACGGCCGGGGGCCAGGTCGCCTCCATCACCAGCGCGAGCGTTGCCGGGGTCAGGCCGCCGTCCTGCGGGACCACGGTGGCAGGACCCGCCGTCATGCCGGAAACAGCCCGGCCAGCCGGGTTGCCGCCTCGGCCACGCGGGCCGCGTCACGGCCGCGCACCACCAGGTTGGTGCCGTAAAGCCCGTTCTGGTTGAAGGGATAGGATCCCATCGACAAATCGGGATATTCCGCCGCCAGCGCGCCGAAGGCGGCGGCGATCTCGCCCTCGCCCCGCTCGACCCGGATCGACTGCGACAGAAGCGGCGCGCCGCCCGTCAGCCCCGGCAGGACCGAGGCGACCATGGCCTGGAAGACTGAAGGCACACCGGCCATCACATGCACATTGCCGATGGTGAACCCCGGCGCGATCGACACCGGATTGTCGATCAGCGTCGCGGTATCGGGGATGCGGGCCATGCGCTGGCGCGCCTCATTGAAATCCTTCCCCTCGCGGGCGTAATGCGCGCCAAGCAGCGCCATGGCATCGGCCCGCTGCGTGATCGCGACACCAAAGGCATCGGCCACCGCATCGGCGGTGATGTCGTCATGCGTCGGACCGATCCCGCCGCTGGTGAACACATGGTCGAACGCCCGCCTGAGCGCGTTCAGCGCGGCGACGATGGCGGCGTGATCGTCGGCGACCAGACGCGCCTCGCCAAGGTCGATTCCGTGTTTCGTCAGTTCACCCGCCAGGAAATGCAGGTTGGAATCGCGGGTGCGACCGGACAGAAGCTCGTCGCCGATAAGCAGGATCGCGGCTGTCGGATTGGGCATGAGAGCGCCTCTTTCGCGGATATTTCAATCCCGTATAGGCCCCGAGGCCCCGGGATTCAAACGCCGCTCTGGTCATTTCGGCGTGTCGGGATTATTTAGGTCGCAAAGTTTGGGACAAGATACCATGGACAATCTTCGCGGCCGGGTCACGCGGGATGGCATCCGCATTTACGAGCCGTCGGATTTCGCCGGCATCCGCGCGGCCAGCCAGGTGACGGCGGACATCCTCGATCTGGTCGGCCCGCTGGTGAAGCCGGGGGTGACGACGGCGGAACTCGACACCTTCATCACCGATGAGATCGTGCGGCGGGGCGTTACCTCGTCCACCATCGGCTACAAGGGGTATAAGCACGCCTCGTGCATCAGCGTGAACCATGTGGTCTGCCACGGCATCCCGGGGCCGAAGGTTCTGGCCGATGGCGACATCCTGAACATCGACGTGACGGTGACGGTCGACGGTTGGTTCGGGGACAGCAGCCGGATGTATGTGGCCGGCACGCCAAGCCGCAAGTCGGCGCGGCTGATCGAGGTCACGCATGAATCCCTGTTGCGCGGCATCGCGGCGGTGAAGCCGGGCAACACCTTCGGCGACATCGGCCATGCGATCCAGACCTTTGTCGAGGCGAACCGGATGTCGGTGGTCCGCGACTTCTGCGGCCATGGCATCGGGCGGGTGTTCCACGCTCCGCCGAATGTACTGCACTACGGCCGGGCCGGATCGGGTGCCGTGCTGGAGGAAGGCATGTTCTTCACCATCGAGCCGATGGTGAACCTCGGCCGGCCCGAGACCAAGGTGCTGGCCGACGACTGGACCGCCGTCACCCGCGACAAATCGCTGTCGGCGCAGTTCGAACATGCGGTCGGCGTCACGGCGGATGGCTGCGAGATCTTCACCCTGTCGCCCGGCGGCAAATTCTACCCGACCTGGTAGGCCGATGGCCGCGACACCCGGCACAAGGATGCTGGAAAAGGCGGGTATCGCCTTTACCCTGCATCCCTACGACTACGACCCCGGCGCGGATCGCGTCGGGCTTCAGGCGGCCGAGGCCCTGGGCCTCGACCCGGCCCTGACGCTGAAAACGCTGATGGTCGAGGTCGACGGGCGGCCCGCCTGCTGCGTCATTCCCTCGGATCACACGCTGTCGATGAAGAAGGTGGCCGCGGCCTTCGGGGCGAAACATGCGGAAATGATGCCGCCCCCAAAGGCCGAGCGGCTGACCGGCTATCATGTCGGCGGGATTTCCCCCTTCGGCCAGAAACGCGCCGTGCCGACCGCGATCGAGGCGGCGGCGACCGGCGCCGCGACAGTCTGGATCAATGCCGGACAGCGCGGACTGCTGCTGGGGATCGCGCCGGCGGATGCGCTGCGCGTGCTGGCGGCGCAGGCGGTGCCGCTAACCGCCTGACGCAAGGCGCAGCGACCAAAGCTGCAAAGAATTGTAAAAATTGCAGAGCATTTTGCAAATATCATGCACCTGACGCATAGCAGATGATCGGGCCTGCGGATCTGGATACGATTGCATACCGCAAACTCTGTCCTTAGCAGATTTGCGACGTATGCAGCGACTTGAGGGAGGAGCCACGCCATGACCGACCGTATCCGTAATGCCGCCTTGCGCGACCGGATCATGTCCGCCGAACAGGCGGCCGCGATGATCCGGGACGGGATGGTCGTCGGCATGTCGGGGTTCACCCGCGCCGGCGAAGCGATGGCGGTGCCGCTGGCGCTGGCCGAGCGGGCGAAGACCGATCCGCTGAAGATCACGCTGATGACCGGGGCGAGCCTTGGCCACGACCTCGACAAGATCCTGGTCGAGGCGCATGTCACCGCCCGCCGCATCCCGTTCCAGTCCGACCCCGGCCTGCGCCGCGCGATCAATGCGGGCGAGGTGATGTTCATCGACCAGCATCTGTCGGAAACGGTCGAACAGCTCCGCACCCGGCAGATCCCGGCCGTCGACATCGCGGTGATCGAGGCCGTCGCCATCACCGAGGAAGGCGGGATCATCCCCACCACCTCGGTCGGGAACTCCGCCTCTTTCGCGATTCTGGCACCGAAGGTGATCGTCGAAATCAACCTGAGGCAGCCCCTCGTCCTGGAGGGGCTGCACGACGTCTTCATCCCTACCTACCGGCCGAACCGGATGCCGATCCCGGTCGTGTCCTGCGAAAGCCGGATCGGTCTGCCCTATATCCCTATCCCGCCGGAAAAGATCGCCGGCATCGTCATCACCGAAAAGGCAGACAGCGCCTCGACCATCCTGCCGCCGGATGCCGAGACGAAGGCCATCGCCGACCATCTGATCGACTTCTTCAAATCCGAGGTGTCGGCCGGCCGGCTGGACAATCGGCTGAGTCCGTTGCAGGCCGGGATCGGCACTATCGCCAATGCCGTGATGCACGGGCTGATCGACAGCCCGTTCCACGATCTGAAGATGTATTCCGAGGTCTTGCAGGATTCGACCTTCGATCTGATGGATGCGGGCAAGATGACCTTTGCTTCCGGCTCGTCGATCACGCTGTCGGCGCAGAAAAGCGCCGAGGTCATGGCCCGCTTCGGCGACTACAAATCGAAGCTGGTCCTGCGCCCGCAGGAGATTTCCAACCACCCCGAGGTGGTGCGGCGGCTGGGGATCATCGCGATCAACACCGCACTGGAATTCGACATCTACGGCAACGTCAACTCGACCCATGTGATGGGCACGCAGATGATGAACGGCATCGGCGGGTCGGGCGATTTCGCGCGCAACGCTTATCTGTCGATCTTCGTGACGAAATCCATCGCCAAGGGCGGGGCGATTTCTTCGGTCGTGCCGATGGTCAGCCATGTCGACCATACCGAGCATGACGTCGACATCCTGGTGACCGAGGCGGGGCTGGCCGACCTGCGCGGCCTCGCTCCGCGCGAGCGGGCGAAAGTGATCATCGCCAACTGCGCCCATCCCGACTGGCGGGCGAGCCTGACCGACTATTACGACCGCGCGTGCAGCTTCGGCGGTCATACGCCTCATATCCTCGAAGAGTCGCTGAGCTGGCACACCCGGCTGCGCAAGACGGGCCGGATGTAGGCGCGGACGACAGAGCGGCGGTCCTGGCGCGAACGGGCAGCCCCGCGCATGTCGTGGCGCACCCGTGACGGCCTTGCCCGGGCGGTAAACCGGGCGGGCGCGTGCGCCCTGCCATCACCGGTGGACAGATGCCCCTTTCCGGCGGGACGGGTTTCGGGCAAGACTGGCCAAAAAAGGACAGCCCATGCCCGACATCCTTCGTCCCGACCACAGCCGCGCCCCGCGACTTTGCGTGCTGATCGACGCCGACAACGTGCCGGCCGGCTATGCCGATGCGATCTTCGAGGAAATCGCAGGCCTGGGCGAGGCCTCGGTCCGGCGCATCTATGGCGACTGGTCGGCGATCCGGCTGAACGCCTGGGCCAAGCGGGTGGCTGCCCTCGGCCTCGTCGCCGACCAGCAGTTCGCCAATACCAAAGGCAAGAACGCCAGCGACATCGGCCTTGTGATCTCGGCCATGGACTTCCTGCATTCGGGGCTGTTCGACGGCTTTGTCCTCGTGTCGTCGGACAGCGACTTCACCCGGCTGGCGGCGCGGATCCGCGAACAGGGCCTTGATGTCTACGGTATCGGCGAGAAGAAGACGCCCGAGGCGTTCCGCATGGCCTGCAAGCGGTTCATCTATGTCGAGAACCTCGCCGCGCGCGAGGATCGGGTGGAAACCGACGCCCCCCCGGAACGCGGCCCGGTCAGCGAGGCGTCCGAGCCTGCACCCGTCCGCCCGACGAAAGAACCGACGCAAAAGGCCATCCCGCTGATCATTGCCGCCATGCGCGCCATCGACCCTGAAGGCGAGTGGTATTCGCTCGGCCAGATCGGCCAATACATCACCCAAGGCAATCCCGATTTCGACACCCGCACCTATGGCAGCGCGAAATTGTCCGATCTGGTGCGCAAGATCAGCCGGTTCGAGGTCAAGCCCGGCCCCGGCGGCCAGCTTCTGGCCCGCGACGTGGCCTGACGGACGGGTCAGACAACCCCGACTGCCGGACCAGGCGCCCGCAGCAGGGTGACGATGGTGTCGCCGTATTTCCTCTGATCCAGCGAGGTGAAGCCGTCGGGTGCTGCCGGCGCCGCGCCCTCCTCCCAGACGATCAGGGCCTCGGGGGCGAGCCAGTCGCCGTCGCGCGCCGAGGCCAGGGCCTTTTCGCCCAACCCCATGCCGTAGGGCGGATCGAGAAACACGAGGTCGTAGCCAGGCCCCCGGTTCGGCCCCATGCGCGTCGCATCGCGCCGCCAGACATCGGTTTCGCCCATGGCCCGCATCAGTTCGATATTCCGGCGCAGCAGCGCCCGCGCCGCCACGCCGTCGTCGACGAAGGCCACCCGCGCCGCCCCCCGGCTGAGCGCCTCAAGCCCGAGCGCCCCGGTGCCGGCGAACAGGTCGAGCACCCGCGCGCCGGTCACAGGATCGCCATAGCCGCCGTTGATCAGCAGGTTGAAGATCGCCTCGCGCACCCGGTCGGTGGTCGGGCGCAGATGCGCCTTCGCATCGCCCTCGCCCACCGGGGCCAGGTTCAGGCCGCGCGATTTTCCGCCGATGATCCGCATCCCCGCCTCAGCGCATCAGCAGTTTGAGGTCGGTCGCCGGATCGCCGACCAGGCCCGGATCGGGGGATTTTCCTGCCTCGATCAGCCGCTTACCGACCATGAAGGCGCGGGCATCATTCATCGCGTCGACCGCCAGAAGCCGGTCGCCGGCGTAATACCAGAAGCTGACAGCCTCGCCCTCGCCCGCGCGGGTCACCACACGGTCGTAACCGGTATTGAGGCCCGCAATCTGCAATTTGCAGTCATACTGATCGGACCAGAACCAGGGCCGGGGAACGTAATCCTTGCCCGCGCCGAGGATGTTCTCGGCCACCACTTCGGCCTGGTCGATGGCATTGCCCACCGATTCCAGCCTGACCTGCGCGCCATTCAGCGGGAAGGAGGCGCAATCCCCCGCCGACCAGACATGGGCCGCCGAGGTCGCGCCGCGCGCATCGGTGCGGATGCCGTTTTCCACCGCAATCCCCGCCGCCTCGGCCAGCGCCGTATTCGGTGTGATCCCCACCCCGGCGATGACGAAATCGGCCGCGAGTTCGCGCCCGTCCTTCAGCCGCACGGCCTGCACCTGCCCCTCGCCGAGCAGGCGGTCGAGCGCGGTTTCCTCCATGATCACCGCGCCGCGTGCCCCGTGCAGGCCCCGGAAGAAGGCCGAGGTTTCGGGGGCCGCCACCCGTTGCAGGATGCGCGGCGCCATTTCGATCACCGTCACCTCAAGCCCCAGCTTGCGGCCGACCGCCGCCGCCTCCAGCCCGATATAGCCGCCGCCGATCACCACCAGGCGGCGGCCGGGCGCGAATTCGGCCCGCATCGCATCGACATCGGCAAGGGTGCGCACCGTGTAGACGCCCGCGAGATCGCCACCGATGGTGGCAGGCAGGCTGCGCGGGGTCGAGCCTGTGGTCAGCGCGAGGTCGGTATAGTGCAGAACCTCGCCCCTGACCGTCACGGTCTGGGCGGCGGTGTCGATCGCCGTCGCCGGCGCGCCAAGGCGCAGGGTCACGCGGTTCTCGGCCCAGAACTCGGCCGAGCGCAGCCAGAGCCTTTCCTCCGCCATCTCGCCCAGCAGATAGGCCTTCGACAGCGGCGGGCGCTGATACGGAGGGGCAGGCTCTTCGCCGATCAGGGTGATCTCGCCGTCGTATTTCAGCGCGCGCAGCCTGGCCGCCAGCGCCGCCCCGGCCTGACCCGCGCCGACGATCACCACATGCGACATGCCTTTACCTCCTTCGGCCCCGTTTCCCGGGTTTGCCCTGTTCCGGCGCGGAGCCTATATCTGCTGCCGACGGAAACGCAACGCGAGAGGATGCGCCATGACCATTTCCACCGGCTCGACACTGCCCGAGGCAACGCTGCTGAAGATCGGCGAGAAAGGGCCGGAGAAGGTTTCGCTCTCCGCCCTGCTTGCCGGGCGAAAAGTGGTGATCTTCGGCCTGCCGGGCGCCTATACCGGCACCTGCACCACCGCCCATGTCCCGAGCTTTGTCCGCACCCGGGCGAAATTCGCCGACAAGGGCGTGGATCAGGTGATCTGCGTTTCGGTCAACGACCCCTTCGTGATGAAAGCCTGGGGGGAATCGACCGGCGGCACGGCGGCGGGGATCGACTTTCTGGCCGACCCGGCGTCGGAGTTCACCAAAGCCATCGGCCTGAATTTCTCGAACCCCGCCGCAGG
>JAATGA010000352.1 GCA_015654855.1 Rhodobacterales bacterium | reverse complement strand
GCATCCGAGCCGCCGGCGACGACCCCGAACGTCGCACCATCGGCAACGGCCGCCCGACCAAGTGCGATGGTGTCGTACCAGCCGCTGTTGGCAGCTGCTCCGGTGACATAGCCCTGCGCGAGTGCTGCGGAGGCGGCAGAGAGAGCGGCAGAGAGAGCGGCGTCATCCCGGGCGGTTTCTGCCCTCACCGCGTTCTCGATGCTGGCATTAGTCCCGCCCAGCAATGTCTGTATCGTGAGAAGGGAAATCCGCCTGTTTCCATCGGCGCTGTTTCCCAGGCTCGCGTCAACAATGGGGATTGTGTCGTCCGGGTCCGCCTGAGCGGCGGTCATGACTCTGAACGCGCTGATCTTACGGTCTGCCATAGCTATCTCCGCATGGGTAAAGACCCCGCAAAAGCGGGGTGACATATCGGCCTGATATTGAGATCAGGAGCCTTGTTGGGTCGGGGCGGCGAAGGTCTCGCCATCGAACGTCCAGCCCGGCCCGCCCTCCGCGCACTCCGGCCAGTCGGCGCACCATTCCGGGACCGCATCCGGGTCCACGACGATCACATTCACCACGATGCCTTCGTCTATCTCTGCCAGTCTCACATCCAGATCCTCGCCTGACCACGCGCTCCGGCGGCATTCCGACCGCCACCGCCGCCGGGTGCGGATCCTGCGTTCCCGACACTGCCGCCATTTCCGCCGAACAGGCTGACCCCGCCGGCAGCGCTCCCGGCGCCGCCGCCTCCACCGCCGCCGCCCTTGACCGAGCGGCCGCCAGCCGTGGGGCTGGTGCCGCCAGATCCCCCACCGCCCCCGCCGCTCTCGGTGGTCGCGTCCGGCGCGGCACCAGTGCCACCCCCAAGCCACCCTCCGACACCAAGCGGAGCGCCCGCCTGATTGGAGCCGCCCCCGCCACCAGGGATGTCGCTGTTGCATCCACCGCCGCCGAAGGCAGTCAGCAGGGCACCGAACGTTGTGTTGCCGCCATTCCCTTCCGATGTCCCGCCCGCGCCAATGGCAACCGCTACGACAGACGGCAGGTCGCTGAGCCGGAATGACTGGATGGCGTGAGCACCCCCACCACCGCCGCCGTCGGAAGGCTGACCACCGCCAGCACCACCGCCCCCCCACAATTCGACCCAGACTACATTGCTGTCGGAAAGCCCTGCCGGTTTGGTCCATGTGCCGGATGCGGTGTAGCTCCAGTAGTAATTCTGCTCCGCCGAACTGCCGGCCGAGGCGCCGGACAGGACCCGGAATGCACCGCCGACATATTCCAGCAGCGTGCGGGTGCCGGCAGCGGCAGATCCCGCGATCATCGCGCCGCCCGATGCGTCCAGAACGTTCACCGGGGAACCGCCATTCAGGGCCAGCGTCATGGGACCGGTACTTTCGGCAGCCCAGGTCAAAGTGAACTTCATCCCGTCAACCAGCGTGCCGGCGTCGAGATCCCACGCACATGTCGCCGTGACGGCGCTGGCCGTTCCGCCGACCGAGGTAAGCGGCAGCGCGGAGGCGTCGAACAGCCCTTTGATCGCGGGCTGATATTCGGCAAAGAAGGTCGGCCCCGGAATCGTACCCGATCCCGGCCCCAGCGAAGGTCTTGCTGTCATTGTTACATCCAGAGTTGAGGGGCTTCGTCCACCGCCGTTACGGTGGCCTCGAAATTGGCGCGAGGGGTCACGCCGAATACGATCAGCCGAAGATACTCCCGGCCTATCGGACCGGTCACGATCAGCGCGCCCTCTTCGATCCCGTCAGGCGAGATCGGGGGGGAGAAGCGCAGCCATAGGTCGTCCGCCGAAGATACGGGGTGGACCGTCACCACATCCCCCCGGCTGATCGCAGCCCCGGTCGGAACGCCGAGCGCGAGCAGATTGTCCTCCGCCAGCAGATCCGCGCTCGCGAGCATGTCCGGCAGATCGGACACAGGCAGAGGACCATCCACCATGATCCCGGTTACATCTCCGTTGCCGTCGGTTTCGACGCTGATGATCCGCCCCGACCCGGCCCATTCGGACAGCATGTCGTGCTGCACCGCGATCAGGTCACCCCTGCGGCACAAAATACTTTCCGCCGCGCAATCCCAGGAATAATAGGTGCTGCGATACTGCGCCTGCATCTGATCGTATTCGGCGTGGCGGATCGCGTCCGCCTCGATCACGATCCCCTCGTAAGTGATCTGCTCGACCCGGCCGCTGTCATCCGAATTGCCCGGACGGAACACCGTGATCTGGCGTGTATCGTAGTCCTCATACATGTCGGGATAGTTGACGCGGAACCCCTCCGGTACGCGAGCAAACCCCTTGGTCCATTGAAATCCGCTCATATTGCGCGGGCTGAACATCTGCACAGGGGCCTCTGCCGACCGGTCATAGTCCCGCACCACGCCCCATATGTCAGACATGTAGGGCTGGGCATAACCACAGGACGCGACGATCCGCGCGGCATCATCGACAGTCTGATCCTCCATCAGGGCGTTGCAGGTATAGCCCATGTCAATGCAGTGCTGGCGCCACACCACCAGTCCGTCATCGTCGATTACGTCCAGCGGCACGGGGTCAAGGTTTTCGGCCCCGACGTAAATATCGCGCAGATGCGGGGCGGGATTGTCGGTTATCGACCATATGTTCCACCCTGCCCCGTCCCAGTCGCGCACCCATCCGCCGGCAACGCAGGACACGCTGTCCAGCGCGCGATTGCGCGCACGCACGGCAACGACGGCAACGTCGCGCGACGGCAGCGGATGTTCGTTCCAGATCGACATCGAGCGGAGGATATAGAGGTCCTCGACAAGGTTCTTCTTGGACATGGCGATCTGTCCGGGCGTCCCGCGCACGCCGAAGAAATCCCACACCGAGCCATCGAACTGATAGCCGGACGCGCTGTATTCCGCGTTCCAGAACGCGCACCCCCGTATAAGCTCTATCTCATATCGCCCCTTCGGGAAGACCGACACGTCGAGATACAGGGACGCCGTATAGCGGTCCATCTCCACATGGCTCACCCCTGTGGACCCGAGGTTATTCGCGTCGAGATACACATCCCCCGATCCGGTGAAGTAGCTGTTGGCAACCCATCCCGACGACGCGGGAGCCACCGTCTGGCCGGGGGATGCAACACGCGCTTCGGCCCATCCCTCACTGTTGGCGGCCCCCGGGCTGGCCGATGCGTCATCCGTCCAGACAAGGCGGATCGTGGCCCTGATCTGCCCGATACGCCCGGCCCGGAAATGCAATTCCGGCAGATTGACCCAAGCCCCGCCGACAGGTCGCATTCTCATGCGCAGCGGCACGCGCATCTTCTTGTCGGTATCGGTCGTGTCGCCAAGCCCCTGGGCGAAGGTGATCTGGATCTGATGTTCGTCAGGCGCTGATTTTGTCGCGAGGACTTGCGCTTGCGGCAGCGCTGAGCCTGTGTCCCCGGAAGAGCTTTCGAGGGTCCTGTTATCCTCGTCGTCCACCTCGTGGCCTCGCAGTTCCGTCTGCATCGCTTCGGTTCGCGACTGCCTGCGCAACATGCTGACCAGCGGCTCACCCGGCCATCCTTCGCGGGTCTCGAACTCGACATCCGCCATGCTCTCGATCTGCGCGGCGCCGATGCGAATATCCTCGATCTGGTGCGGGCCGGCCAGAATATATGCCGCTTCCACCACCTCGTCGGGACCGTCGAAATAGGTCAGCGGCTCCATCGCCAAAGGCGGATAGACCTTTCGCCGGCCGACCACGCGCGGGACAGGCGTATTCGGGGAAAGCTCGTTCCCCGTGGCGGACGCACTGCCGGGATCGTCGCTGCTGTCGCTGGTGCTGGTGGTCGGCGGGGCAACCAGCGCCGACAACAGCAGAGATCCCGCCAGCGACACGCCGGCGGCGAGCAGATAGGCCGAGGCAGAGCCTGCGGCGAACCAGCCGCCCGTCGCTGCCCACCCTGCGGATGCAATACCGCCTGACAGAACCGTCAGGCCGATGCTGGCAACGGTCGCCAGCACGTTCTTGCCTCCGCTATCGCCCCCGCCCATCGGCGGCGCATGGAAGGTGACCTCCGTAACTGCCGGCGCTCTTGGCTTCACCATCCCCCACAAGCCACGCGGCACAGGATGCCCGTTGATGCAGATCACCCCGAAAGCGTCGAAGTCGTCTGGCAGGCCGGGCATCCGGGACCGCATCCCGGCGAGCGTTTCCCCCTCCGGCAGCTTGCGGACGACCGGTGCGAAGCTGAACGGCTCGCGGTAAACGGCAAGGATCGTCATTCCGCCAACCTCCTGAACCCCATAACTCGTCCCGCCACGCTGATATGCGTCAGGGGCACCACAGCCGTCGCAGCAGCAGCCTCGACGTGAAGCACCCGCCTGCCATCGACCATCACGCCGACATGCACCACGCAAGAACCGCCGCGCCCCGATCGCATCAGAACCACGTCCAGCGCCCGGGGGACGTTGATCGCTTGCCAGCCGTCGTCTTTCGCGCCCCCCATCGTCCGGGCAATCCGGGCCAGATCGCGGGCGCTGATCTCTCCGTAAGACGGCAGCGCCACGCCGAGACGGTCTGCATAGATTTCCCGAACCAGACCCCAGCAGTCGAAACTGTAGGGACCCCTGCCCCCGTCCTCGAATGGCAAGCCGACGTAATTCGCCCACCAATCCATCAGCGGAACAACGCGGGCGCGCGAGACATGGTGGCCCGCTTCCCCGGCCAGGGTTCGGCGCTGTAATCGCGCAGTGCCAGCGTGCCCGAAACCTCAATCGCGTTGACCGTTACATCCATCAGGTCGAAATGCCGAAAGGCATAGATCGGCGCCACCGATGCGATCTCGACACGAGGCACCACAGACAGATCGAAATCCGCCGTGGAGCGCGCTTCCAGCGTCACCTGCGCCCGATCCGTGACAGTTCGGATTGCCTCTCCGATCCGCCGATCAACGTTCTGGACCCGCAGCGTCGTCGTGGGCGCCTGATCCTCGTCGGTGAGCAACTGGAACTCGAACGGGCAACCGATATAGGTCTGCCCGTCCACGACGAAATCCAATGGATCGCTCACCACCCGGATCGGGTCGGGAAGATTGCGATGCGTGATCGTGAGAAAGCCGAGGATCGCGTGAGGGCTTGCCTGCGATTGCAGATCGGCCCGCACCTCGGGCGTGATGTTACGAGGCATCGAATTTGTATCCGTCCTTGACGATAATCCGATCCCCCTGCTCTTGCAGGATCAGATCGGAAGCCTCCTGCGCCAGAAAATCAGGGTCGAAATTGCCCGGATGTGACATCACCGAAAACGCCAGGCTCACCCTGCGCCGCCCCGAGCCGTTGGGAATGTTGCCGACCTTGGTTACCTGATACGGGGGATCTGCCTTGACGATTTTCCACGGGCTGACCTCCTTCGTGATCGGGTGCAGCCACTTGAAGGGGTAGACTCCATACCGGAGCGGGCCACGATACCAGGCCTGAAACAGGATGAATTGGTCGATGCTGAGCGGGGTCAGCGTCACCGAATACACCTCCGGTGCCCAACTCGCCGTCGGCCGCTCGATGGGCGGCATTACGCTGTCCGTCTCGAACGAATAACGACTGTCGCGCAACCCGCCACTCGGGCTGGTCGGCATGATGCAGGACGGAACCCCTTCCGGCCAGTCGAGGATGGGGGCCACCATTATCTCACCCGCTTCTGCGGGCTGGTGCCGTAACGGCCCTTCATCGAGCCGTCGAAACGGCCACGGGTCATCTCTTCCTTGACCACCATCGTGACCATTTCCCGGCCGCTCGGCCCTCGCTGTGTCTGTGTCTCTATGGCCGGAGCGTTAGCCCCCCTCTGGTCGATCACGCGGATGTCGCTGCCAGAACCGCCGCCAGAGGCCCGCACCCCCAGACGCCCGTTAACACGAGTGAGGGGCAAGATTGCTTCCGGCCCGGCCTCTCCCATCAGCCCGGCGCCCTTGGCAAACGGGAAAACCGTGGGCTTGCTTACCACCTGCCCGGAATAGCTGCTAATCCCCGATCCGCTGTAGACACCGCCTTTAGCATTGGCTGACAACGGAATAATCCCGGACGATCCGAAGATCGACGGGAAATACTTCATCAACTGCATATTCAATGCCATCTGCGCCAATTGCTTAGCAAGGTCTTTTAAAGCCTCCTTGGGGTCATCAAAAACCCCATCGAATGCAGATTGCAGCGCTGAACGAACGGCTTGTGCCGCAGGTTGCAGGCTTTCCAATCGTTGGCGGGCTGCGCTTGCCTCCTCCTCGGAGATCAGAAAATCACCCGTTTTCTTGTCCTTCGTGGTGGATAGTGTTTCGATCAGTTTCAACTGTTCGGCATATTTTTCGGCCGGGGTCTCCAGCTTGTTCAGAAGCCCTTCTCGGTCGCGCAGCAGTTTGTTGTATTCCTTGTCGGCGTCGGTCTGACGTTTTCCGCCTCCGCCAGATTTCGGCGCCGCGCCCCAGTCAACACCTCCGATACCAGAGGGGGCAGGTTGAGGCCTCAGACTGCTGGACATATATCCCGGCTGTAGACTGTTCGGCGTGCCAAATCTGTTGAGATCAGGGGAAAAGCCGCCCATCTGCTGAGCATAGCCAAGTGCCTGACGAAAGTTCTCTGCAAGCCTGGCCGCCTCGTTAGCCGCAGTGGTAATCGGTGGCGTTGGGTTTGTCGCGGCCAGAGCATCTGCTGCTGACGCGGTGTCACCTAGTGCCGTCGCCGCCCGAATTGCTACCTGCGCCAATTCCGCAGCCTGTTTCGCCGCAGCCAACATGTCCGCAGGCAGAGATGCGCCCTCGTCCCTAGCCTGAGATAGCGCATTAGACAGATCAAGCGCCGCTTGCGCAGCATCTGCCGGCCCCTGCGCGGCGTCGATCTCATCCATTGCAGCAACGACGCGCCTCGCCTGTTCTTCTGTCAGGCTGTATACGGTGCGCAGGGCCTCTAGCGTCTGCTCGCGGTAGGTGGCGCCACCAGCCCCCACAGACATGGCCTCATCCATGCCCTTGATCAATAGCCGGATATCTTCGAGCGAGGTCGTAACCCCATTCTTCTGGGTTTCAAAGTTCTGTAGAAATTCCAACTTGGCCAGATCCGCCATAGCGTCGGCCAACTGGCGCATCAGGATAGCATTCGCCCCATACTCCTTCTGTAGTTCTCCCATATTTTGGGCAGATATGTCGGTCATTTCCTGATGAACTTTCAGAAGCGAGTTCAGCCGCTCAATCTCTTTTCCAAAGTCGGCCGCCTCATTCTTGGCCCCAAAAAGCGCAGGTATTAAAGATGCACCTACAGCAGTTGCGAGGCCGGCAATCGCACCACCAGCGCCGAATCCCGACAGCAACTGCGGCATCTGCTGACTGAATGCACGAAAAATACCTTGTCCGCCTTGGATCTGCACAAAGATATCCTGGATCTGGTACGACACATTCTGAAGGCTAGCCACGGTTGACCGAGACATACCTTGGGCTTCGGAAGAGATGGGGCGGAAAGACTGGGCGATTTTCGCGTTCGACTTCACAAAGTTCGAGGCCGCATTGTTCGACGTCTTTCTCACCTGACTTTCGATGCGCGCCAATTGCTGCAACACCTTGCTTTCGGTGACCCCAATTGGAAGTTCCAAGGCGGCAGTAGCTTCACCGGCCATTCCACATATCCCCAAGATCGCACAGGGCGTCATAAGCCTCGTCTGTCATGGGATCACCCTCGACCGAATGGCTTTTACCCTGCGACTTGTTCCAACCCTCAATGCAGGCCATATATTCCCACATCGTCATGCGCTTGATTTCTGAAGGGCCGAGGCCCATCACGACCCCATTTCCGTAGATCCCGGAGAACTTGATGCGGGCGGGTTCCCCTCCGCCTCCGCCTCCCCCACCGGGTCATAGCCCTTGCCCGTGAGGGAGTGCGAGATTGCGGTAAATGCGGTAAGGTTCATCTCCGATATGTCGCCATTCTCGAATGCAATGCGGACCTTGCGATCCGCGTCCTTACGGTCCATTCCCCCGCCGATCAGTCCGAGGCGCAGACAGTCCAGAACTTCTCTGACCTTCACCGGGGCATATGCGAGGCTGCCTCGCGCCAACCCCAGTGACAGACGATAGCGGAAATCCAGCACTCCCTCTGCCGTCTTGTCGTCCAGAGCCTCCAGTTCGCCCAGGCGAAAGAGGAAGTCATCCTCTCCGCCTGGCCAATTCAGCGTAACAGCCTCCATCAGGACCCGCTCACATGGTTGAAGATCATCTCACCATCGGAAACGATCCCTATCGTGACTTGCGCCTTGCTGCCACGCTCTCCCGTCACCTCATAGTTGTTGACGTGAACCTTGCCCTCCCAATAGCGCCCGTTCACAGTGTCGGTCGGCTTCCCGATGTAGACCCTGGCGTTGATGCTCTCAGTGCTGTTGAACGCGTCCCACCAGTTGTCGATGGCCTCGGCCGCCAGAACGCCAGATCCGCTGGCAGAGAAGTCCAGACTTTCGACGCCGCGCTCGATCCACGACGG
>JAATGA010000337.1 GCA_015654855.1 Rhodobacterales bacterium | reverse complement strand
GATGCGGTTTTTATAGTTGTTGTGGAACCAGGTGATCGACGCATTGATGTCGTTGATCCCCGCATAGGCCAGGCCGATCTCGGTGTTGAGGCTGGTCTCGGCCTCAAGGTCCGGGTTGCCGTAGATATAGCAGGTGTTCGAGGTCAGACCGTCGATCACATCATGCCGACAACCGTTGCCGTTCGAGGAGTAACGGTAGTTCGGGTTCAGCTGGAACAGGTTGGGCGATTTGAACGCCCGCGCGACCCCGGCCTTCATCGACCATTCCGAGGTGAACTCGTAGGTGGCATTCAGGCTGGGACTGATATTGACGCCATAGGTGTCTGTCCAGTCCGCGCGCAGACCAGGCGTCAGGATGAAATTGTCCAGAACCTGGATATTGTCCTCGGCATAAAGCGCGATATCCAGCTGGTGCATCTTGGTCGGATCGCCGTTGTCGTCGGCGTTGACCGCATCATCCATATGCTCATACCGGAATTCGGTACCGAGCGTCAGCATCTGCTCGTAACCGCCCCAGTTGCGCGGCATCGTCCATTCCGATTTGCCGGTGACGTTGATCAGCGGGATCGTCACCATCGTGTCGCCGCTGCTGATCTGCCCGTCGATCCGCCCGGTGGTCGATTCCGGGTTCCGTGCGTTGCGAGTCTGTTCGAATTGCAGATAGCTGAAGGATTCGCCGAAGCTGTATTCGCCACGGTGGGTGACCGAGGCCACCGCGCGGCGGGTAATGTTGGTGGTCGCACCTTCCTGCGCCAGTTGATCAACGACAGAGCCATCCGACCCCACAGCGGCATTGGTGTCGCCGGTGTAGCTGTTGTCCTGCCGCGAGGCGCCGAGTTCAAAGTCGATCTGATGACCATCGACCGGCTTCCAGGACAGAAGGGCGTTCAGATCCTTGTTCGTCACGCCTTCGCGCCCGGCCGGAGCCAGGGTGGTTTCGGCGGCTGTGTCGTTGATCGCCGGATCGTCGGCGTCGGTCTTGTTGTAGTTGCCGGTCAGCCGCAGCATCAGATCGTCGGTCAGCGGCATCGCGAACATGCCGTTCAGCCGGCGGCTGCCGCCTTCCATGTTGTTCTCGGGACTGGTGTAATGCAGATTGACCGTGCCGGTCATCGTCTCGGGCCGTTTGGTGATGATGTTGACAACCCCACCCGACGCGCCCGAGCCATAGCGCGCCGCCGCCGGACCGCGCAGAACCTCGATATGGTCGACCAGCTCGGCCGGGACCCAGTTCGTGTCGCCGCGGCTGTCGCGTTCGCCCGACCGGCCCATCTTGACCGAATTGCGCGACAGAACCGGCTTGCCGTCGATCAGGATCAGCGTGTTCTCCGGGCCCATGCCGCGAATATCAATCTGCCGCTGGTTGCCCCGCGTGCCAGATGCGGTGTTTCCGGTCAGGTTGACGCCGGGCTGCTTGCGGATGATCTCGGACAGGTCGTTGGCGACCGGGGATTTCTCGATATCCTCGGCCGAAATCACCGACACGCCGAGCGATTGTTTGGTCTGCTCCCCGGCCGACAGGACGACCGTATCCAGAACGACGGTTTCGCCGTCGGTGCTGTCGGTTTCCTGCGCGTTGACCGGGACAGTCAACAGACCAAATGACACCAGGGCCGAAAAGGCCGTGGTCGAGGCAAGGCTTGCTTTGGAGGTCGCCATACCGTTCTCCTGTAACAGGTGAAGATGCGGGCTGGCTGTATGGCGGGCTGTCGCGGCCCTTGGATCACCCGGCAGGAACCGCCGCAATCCGGGTGAACGGGAGTTGTCGCAAACTGTATCGTTTACACTGCTGCAATGCCTGAACGGCTAAAAAAACCCGGGAACTGTTGCACAAAGGCGACTTTCGGTGCAATCAATCCGGCGCATAAAACTTCGCGATCAGAAACCCGCCTCTGGTTCGGGTCCCGAAATTGTATCAAGGTGTCGCAATGGCCGGTGAAATCATACCGAACATCCTGATCGTCGACGATTCGCCCGACATCCGCGATTCTCTGAACCTTTATCTGAAGTGGCAGGGGTTTCGGACACGGGTGGCGGATTCCGCCAATGCCGCCCGGCGCGTTCTTCAGGAAACGACCGTCCATCTGATCGTGCTGGATATCATGATGCCGGAAGAGGACGGATTGCAGTTCTGCACCTCACTCGACCGCAAACAGAAGATCCCGGTGATCATGCTGACCGCGCTTGGCGAGGACATGGACAAGGTCAGGGGCCTTGACCACGGCGCAGACGATTATCTGTCGAAGCCCTTCAACCCGCGCGAACTGGTCTCGCGGATCAACGCCGTCCTGCGCCGTGTGCCTCCGGTGCAATCCGCCCCGGTCGAGATGCGACGGCGGCGGTTCAACGGTATGCTGCACGATGCCCGCCTGCGACAGCTTGTGCGGAAGGATGGCCGCCAGATCGACCTGACCACCGGGGAAAACCGGCTTCTTAGCGCATTGCTGGACAATTCCGGGCAGATTTTGACCCGGACAGCCCTGCTTGATATTGTCCGCAACCGGGATATGAAGATCAATGACCGCGCGGTCGACAATATCGTCAGCCGGCTGCGCAAAAAGGTCGGCGATAATGCCCGTTCGCCGAAACTGATCCTCACCGAATGGGGCGGCGGCTATCGTCTGGTCGCAAATGTCGGGTATGAGGAATGAAATTCCTTCGCACTCTTCTGCCCACAGGCCTTGCCAGTCGATTCACGTTACTTCTGCTGGCATCTCTGGTTTCCGCCAATGTGATCGCGGCCTATCTTCTGGCACGAGAGGGATCAAATCTCGATCGCGCAGTGCGGATGATGCGCGATATGGGTCGGCTGGTTTCTCTCGTCAGCACGCTTGAAGGGCTGGATAAGGATACCGCAGATTCCATTATGAAAAGCACCAGCACCGGCTATTCCCGTTTCTCGCTCGGCCCGGCTCCTCTCGGCAATGAACACAATGATCTGTTTGACGACACCGAGGAAGATATCGCCCGGGAATTGCCGAATCATGAAATACGGGTTTTTTCTGGATATCCGGCTTCTGGTGCTACATCTATTCCGCCGCTGATGATGATATCAGTCAAATTGAACGGCGGGCATTATAAGGGTGCTTGGCTCAACTCTGTGATATATCCGTTGGCCCCGGTTCAGGCCTGGTGGCAGAAAATCGGGTTCTTCGTGCCCCTTGTCGTTTCTCTGATCGTCTCGGTTGGCGTCGGATATGTCTTTATTCGCCGAATGACCTCACCGCTCAATCAGTTGGCCGAGGCTGCACGGGCCGCCGGGCGCGGCGACCGTATGGCGCGGGTGACCGAGGCGGGTGCCGGCGAACTGCGCGATGCGGCTGTCGCTTTCAATTCCATGCAGCAACGGATCGCCGATTTCGACAATACCCGGCAGCGCCTGCTGGCCGCTATCGCCCACGATCTGCGCACGCCGATCACCAGCCTGCGGGTCCGGGCCGAGATGCTTTCCGATACCGAAACGCAAACCGCGATGATCCGCACGCTCGAAGACATGACCATCATGTCCGAGGATCTGCTGCGCTACGCCAATGGCATATGGAGCGGCGAGGATCTGCGCGAAGCCGATCTGGACGCCCTTGTCGCCTGCGTCTGCGGCGACAAGGGCGCGACTTTTATCCCCGGCCCGCCACTGCCCACGCGGATCCGGGTCGTGGCGGTGTCCCGCGCGGTGTCGAACATCGTCGACAATGCGATGCGCTATGCTGGCGGGGCCACCGCCACCTTGGTGCGCGACGGCAACGAAGCGGTGATCCGGGTCGAGGACGATGGCCCCGGTATCCCGCCCGACCGGCTCGACGCCGTGCAGGAGCCCTTTGTTCGCGGCGAGCAGAGCCGCAGCGCGGCCACCGGCGGGGTCGGCCTGGGCCTCGCCATTGCAAAGAGCGTGATGATCGACCACGGTGGCAGCCTGACCCTGACCAACCGCCCAAAGAGCGGACTCCGGGCGACGCTGCGTCTGCCTCTGGGACAGGCAGGGGCCATCTGACCGCCGTGCGCTCGGGCGTTCCGTCGGGAGTCGATCCGGACGCATCCGGTTAGCGGAAAGGATTCCGACCGCCACAATAGGTGTTGATGATGTGGCCGCCCGTGTCGCGTGAAGCAGCCCCCGCTGCGGCATCTCGTTCTTTATTCTTAGCCAGAACATGACAGCGGCCGCCAAAGCGACGGCGGGGAGGAGGACCTTTCGGCATCTGCCGTATCGGATTGCGGCAGGTCTCCGGTTCTTCAGGCGACCGGACATGGCATCGCGCCGGCCCATCCTGGACACCCGCCCGAGGCGTTCTGTGCCACCGGTCGAATTCTGTCGCGACGCCTATCCGAGCCAGGCAGCAAAATCCCGGCCTGATCGAAACCGCTTCAGCGGCGGCGCGAAGCTGCGGATAGCGAGGGTTGTGGCCGGACCCACGCCCGGCACGGTATGAAGTCGTGCAACCTCCGGGGACGATGCAGCCACCTCGTTGATCCGTCACGTCGGATGAACGAGACGCTCGAAGAAGACGCCAATCCTCTCGAACATTTCTCCACAGAACTCGCGCGTCAGCACCGGCAGTGGCGTGCCTGCGTCCTCGATAACGGTCGCAAGGCGGGTAGCGTTGTTCTGCTTGCCGACAGAAGCAACATGGCCAAACTCAGCGAAGGAAGACACGAAGCGCATTCACGGTCCGGCTGCGCTGGCGGGCGATCTGATCACGAACGCGAAACAACATGCAGCGGGCTTGTGCAGCTTCATCCTTCACCTCAATGAACCACACGGTCGGGCGCAGCGCAGCTTCGACGATCGCTCCGCGGCGGCCATGTCATTCCTCTGGCGCGTCACAAATGGCCTGACATGCCCCCAACGGGATTCATAGCCCTGCGGCTTCATCTCCCGAAACCAGTGAGGCGCCATTGCAAGCTTCCATGGCCACGACACAAACTGGCTGAGACGCCACAAAGCGCCGGAACTGCGTCCGGGTCAGCTTCTTGCGAAAAACTGCTGAGCCATCGGACACCGCCCCATGGAGATGGAAGACGTTCTTTGCGATTACCCTGGCACGCAGATCCCGTCGAGGAGCGGTCACAGCATCAACGCCCGTTGATACCGACGCGAGGCGCTCACGACTGTCAAAGTCGTCTCGGTCAAATCCTGCCGTGGCCCGGCCCCACGGTGTTTCGCAGGGCTGGGCCTGAAAGCAACTGGCCGATCAGACCTTCGGCAGAGACGTCTCCAGTTCCTTCAGGCTCGCTTCGCAACGCTCTGCGATCTGGTCCACGTCACTTTCGGTCACGATCAGCGGCGGGGAGAAGCCCAGAACGTCGCCCATGCAGCGCGAGATCAGGCCGTTGCGGTAGGCGATCTGGTCGAAGGCAAGCCCGGTCTTCATGGCGGGCGCGAAGGGTTCCTTCGTCGCCGGGTCGCGCACCAGTTCGATCCCGAGCATCAACCCCTCGCCCCGGACCTCGCCGACGATGGCCGAGCGGCTGGCGATGTCCTGAAAATGTCCCTTCAGCCGGGCGCCCATCTTCTGGACATGCGCCTCGAGTCCCATCTCCTCGTAGATGCTGATCGCCTCGGAGGCGATGGCCACGCCGACCGGATGGCCGGAATTGGTGAAGCCATGGCCGAAGCTGCCGCCCTGGGCGTTGAAGGTCTTCACCGCCTCGTAGATCTCGGCCTTGATGACCACGGCCGAGATCGGGAAATAGGAGGACGACAGGCCCTTGGCCATCGACATCATGTCGGGTGCCATCCCGACGGTCTCTTTGCCGAACCAGCGGCCGGTGCGACCGAAGCCGCAGACGATCTCGTCATCGAGGAAAAGGATGTCGTATTTCTTCAGCACCGCGCCGACGGCGGCGAAGTAGCGCGCCGGCGGAATGATGATGCCGCCGCCAGCGTTGATCGGCTCGGCGATGAAGGCGGCGATCGTGTCGGGGCTCTCGCGCAGGATCAGCGCCTCCAGTTCCGAGGCGAGGCGGGCGACGAAGGCATCCGCATCCTCGCCCGGCAGCATGCCGCGATAGGGCGACGGGCAGAGCGTGTGCTGGAAGCCCGGGATCGGCAGGCCGAATTCGCGGTGCATGAACTCCAGTCCGCACATCGAGGCGGCGGCGATGGTGGAGCCGTGGAAGGCGCGCTGGCGGGCGATGACCTTGCGCTTGGTGGGCTTGCCATGCACCGTGTGATAGACCCAGGCGAGCTTGACCATCGTCTCGTTCGCCTCGGACCCCGAGGTGGCGTAATAGGCCTTGCCGCCGGTCATCCCGGTCAGTTCCACCAGCTTCTGCGACAGAGCCGCGACGCCGGCCGAGGTGCGGTGGTTGAAGGTGTGATAGAAGCCAAGCTCGGCATATTGCCGGGTCGCCGCATCAGCCAGGCGCTTGTTGTTGAAGCCGAGCGAGGCGCACCAGAGCCCGGCCATGGCGTCGATATATTCCTTGCCCTCGTCGTCATAGACGCGAACGCCATCGCCCCGGGTGATGATCAGCGGGCCCCTGGCCTCGTGTTCGCCCGGGTTCGTCTGCGAGTGCATGTGATAGGTCACATCCTGCGTCGCCACGGAATTGGGCCGCAACTGGGTGTTCATGATCCTGTTCTCTCTTTCCTGACTGGTATTGGGCGACGGCCGACGGACCGTCCGGTCGTCGCATCGAAAAGCAGCATATGCGCGGGCTCGAACCCGAGCGTGATCGTCTCGCCGTGGTTCAGGCGCGCGAAGCGCGGCAGGCTGGCGACCATCGGGCCGAAGGCGGTCATGACGCCGACATGGGTCGCGGCCCCGACCGGCTGCACGCTGGTGACGGTGGCGGGATGGCCCTTCGGGTCGGGCTGCACCTGTTCGGGCCGGACCGCAAATTCTATCGCCTGCCCGGGAGTCACATCCGCATCGGGGGGCAGCGGCAGCTCTGCTGCCCCGCTGACGACGGAAAGCTGGCCGCTGCTCGCCTGCACGCGGCCCGACAGAAGCGTGATCTGCGGGTTCCCGATGAAGCCCGCCACATAGGAGGTCGCCGGATGCAGGTAGATCTCTTCCGGCGTGCCGACCTGTTCGATGACGCCGCCGCGCATCACCGCGATGCGATCCGAGATCGACAGCGCCTCTTCCTGGTCGTGGGTCACGAAGACGGAGGTCACCCCCAACCGCCGGTGCAGATCCTTCACCTCGGCCCGCATCCTGACCCGCAGCGTGGCATCGAGGTTGGAGAACGGCTCGTCGAAGAGAAAGATCTTCGGGCGCCGCACGATGGCTCGGCCGATCGCCACCCGCTGCTGCTGGCCGCCCGACAACTGCGAGGGCAGCCGGTCAAGCAGATGGCCCAGCTCAAGCGACTGCGCGACCTCGGTGACCCGACGGGTGATTTCGTCCCGGGAGACGCCGCGCATCTTCAGCGTGAAGCCGATGTTTCTTGCGACCGTCATATGCGGGTAAAGCGCATAGTTCTGGAACACCATCGCCACGTCGCGTTCGGTCGGGGCCAGATGGTTGGCCCGCACCCCGTCGAGGAGAAGGTCGCCCGACGAAATCTCTTCGAGCCCCGCCAGCATGTTCAGCGTAGTCGTCTTGCCGCAGCCCGAGGTTCCGAGCAAGGTCAGGAACTCGCCCTCGCGGATCACGAGATTGATGTCATGGCAGACGATGAAGGTGCCGAAGCTTTTGCCGACGTTGCGCAACTCTATCTGTGGCATGGGTCAGCCTTTCGACATGCCGTCGGCAAAGCCGCGGATGATATGGTTGCGAAACACGATGGCGAGCAGGATCACCGGCAGGACGCTGATCAGGGCGGCGGCCATCATCTGCCCGAAGGCGGTCTGGTACTGGCCCTGGAACTGCGAGATCACCAGGGGCACCGTCTGCACCGACCGCCGCGTCAGGATCAGGGCGAAGAAGAACTCGTTCCAGGCCTCGACAAAGGCAAAGATGGCGGCGGCGGCCAGCGGCGGTCGCGAGATCGGCAGGATGATATGCACGAAGGTCTGCACCACCCCCGCCCCGTCGACCGCTGCCGCCTTTTCGATACTGTCCGGGATGCTGAGGAAGAACCCGCGCAGGATCCAGATCACGATCGGCAGGTTGAAGGTCAGATAGACCAGCGCCAGCGTCACGATATGGTCGATCATCCCGATCCGGCTGATGATCAGAAAAAGCGGAATCGCGACCGCGATACCGGGCAACATCTGCGTGGCGAGGATCAGAAACGAGATCGCCCCCGCCTTCGGCAGCCTGAGTCGCGCCAGCGCATAGGCCGCCGGGGCGCCGAGCGCCAGCGCGATGGCGGTGGACAGAAGCGCCACAGCGGCCGAGTTCAGGATCCCCTGCCAGAGCATGTCGGACTCGCCGATGATCTTCGTAACATTGGCGAGGGTAAAGCTCGCGGGCGAGAAATCGGGGGGCCGGACGATCAGCGCGCGCTGGCGCATGAAGCTCGTCATCACCATCCAGACGATCGGCGCCAGTGACCAGACCGCAAAAACCCCGAGCGCCAGCGCGATGCCGGTCTTCAGCCCCAGCCCGCCACTGCGGTAACGTTCATAGCTCATTTCGCAGCCCCCGGTTCACGCGGCTGCAAAAGCCGGATGTAGATGATCGCCAGCAGCACGGTCACGATGAAGATCACATTGGCGATGGCCGCTCCGTAGCCGATGTCGAGGAAGTTGAAGGTCGTGCGATAGGCCATGAAGTTCATCATGACGGTTGCATCCGCAGGCCCGCCCGAGGTCAGCACGAAGATGATGTCGAACACCCGCAACGACCAGATCGTTTGCAGGATCACAGCGATGGCGATCGCGCCGCGCAGCTGCGGCAGGGTGATGTGCCGGAACGCCGCACCCGGTCTCGCCCCGTCCATATAAGCGGCGCGATAGAGGCTTTGCGGAATGCGCTGCAGCCCCGCCAGCAGCAGAAGCGCGATGAAGGGCACGGATTTCCAGATATCAACCAGCAGCAGGAAGGCCATCGCCGAGACCGGCGAGCCGAGCCAGACCTGATAGCTGTCGATCACGCCGAGTTGCATCAGCAGCCCGTTCAGGATCCCGTAGTTGGAATTGAGGATCCATTTCCACAGGACACCATGCGCGACGGGCGCAATGGCCCAGGGGATGATCAGCATGATCTTCCAGATCCCCCCTCGCCCGAGCGGATGGTTCAGCAGCAGCGCGACCGCAAGCGCGATCAGCGTCACGAGCACCACCTCGACCAGGCAGAACAACGCCGAATTCGCCGCCGCCTGCAGGAAGGTCGCATCGGCAAAGAGCCGGATATAATTGTCGAGGCCTGTCCAGGTTTCCGATGCGCGCCCAGCCTGAAGCTGGACGCGCTGGAAGGAAAGCCACCAGGATTGCAGGATCGGGTAGCCCAGCATCAGGGCCAGAACCAGGAGCGCCGGCGCGACGAACATCGCGCCGACGACCCGCCGTCGTCTTTCGAGCGAAGCTGACACGATCCCGGCTCAGCCCCGGCGCCTGACGATGGCGGTCACCTGTTCCGACGCCTCGGTCAGCGCCGCCGCCGCCGTCTTCTGACCCTGTAGCGCGCGCTGGATCTCGACGCCGATCGCCTGTGTCACCTCGGTATAGTCGGGGGTGACAT
>JAATGA010000466.1 GCA_015654855.1 Rhodobacterales bacterium | reverse complement strand
TAATCGGCTTCGTTCGGCTTGACCGTGGTTTGCGCGGCGACCTGGTTGACAGATTTCAGCGTCTGCCCGCCGATCTTGCGCACCCGCTCGGCGATGTCGTCGGTCGCGTCGATGATCTGACCCGCCTGTTCGTCCAGCAGCAGGTGATAGTCGCGGAAATGCGGGCCCGAGACATGCCAGTGAAAGTTCTTGGTCTTGAAATACAGCGCATAGCTGTCGGCCAGCAGCCGGTTCAGCACCGCCGCGATGTCCTTGACGGCATTGTCGCCAAGATCGGTGGGGGTGTTCAGACGCCCCTGCGCCGGGGTCGGCTTGTCTTTGGGTTTTCTGGCCATGAGAGAACTCCTTCAAAACATGCTGTGGCGCGCCCCGACCCTGCGGGACGGCTCTGCGACTGATCTGGGCCGGAGCGGCGGAAAAGCAAGGGGGCGGTGCGGCTTGCGGGCAGGATTTGCGACAATCCCGCCCCCTTCGGCCGCCCTTTGCGGCGATACGCGAATGACGGTCGGCGCAACCGCCCCCACATCGCACGGCCCCCGCGCCCGCCCGAAACCAGGCGACGGCGGGGGGTTGCCGGGCGCCCGGTCACGGCATGGCCGCCCCGGGCGGTATCGCATCGCGCGACCTCGCCCCCCCTTGCCCCGGTCACAGCCCCTTGGACCGATAAGTCTCGGCCACCCGGCTGATCGCGACGATATAGGCCGCGACGCGCAGGTCGGTCACATCGTTGCGCCCGTGCCAGACCTCGCGCATCGACTGATAAGCGGTGCGCATCGTGTCATCCAGACCCGACCGCACCAGCGCCAGTTCGTCCGAGCCGGTCAGAAACTTGTCCTTGAAGTTCGGCTTCAACTCCCAGCCGAGGCCCTCGTCGCCCGAAAGCCGCTCAAGCTCCGCAACCAGCAGGCGCGAGCGCGCCTCTTCGGCGCGGCGCTGCATCCGGCCGAAACGGATGTGGGACAGGTTCTTGACCCATTCGAAATAGCTGACCGTCACGCCCCCGGCGTTGGCGTACATGTCGGGGATGATCACGATACCCTTCGCGCGCAGGATCTCGTCCGCGCCGAAGGTGATGGGGCCATTCGCCGCCTCGATGATCAGCGGCGCGCGGATGCGGTCGGCGTTGCCCTTGTGGATCACGCCCTCCATCGCCGCCGGGATCAGGATGTCGCAGTCGTGTTCCAGCAGGCTCGCGCCATCCTCGACATATTGCGCGCCGGGGAAGCCCTTCACGCCGCCGTTCGCGGCGATCCACTGCTTCAGTTCCTCGATGTTCAGGCCCGAGGCATCGACCACCGCGCCGTCGCGTTCGATGGCGGCGACGATCTTCACCCCGTCCTCTTCCGACAGGAATTTCGCGGCATGATAGCCGACGTTGCCCAAGCCCTGGACCACCGCCGTCTTGCCGTCCAGCGTGCCCGACAGCCGCGCCAGCGCCACATCCTCCTTGTGACGGAAGAATTCCTGAAGCGCATATTGCACGCCGCGCCCCGTCGCCTCGACCCGGCCGCGGATCCCGCCGGAGTTCAGCGGCTTGCCCGTGACACAGGCCTTGGCATTGATGTCGGTGGTGTTCATCCGGGCATACTGGTCGACGATCCAGGCCATCTCGCGCTCACCGGTGCCCATGTCGGGGGCGGGCACGTTCTGCGCCGGATGGATCAGGTCGCGCTTGATCAACTCGTAGGCGAAGCGGCGGGTGATCAGTTCCAGCTCGTGTTCGTCCCAGGCGCGCGGGTCGATGCAGAGGCCCCCTTTCGAGCCTCCGAAGGGCGTTTCGACCAGCGCGCATTTGTAGGTCATCAGCGCGGCCAGCGCCTCGACCTCGTCCTGGCTGACATTGATCGCATAGCGGATGCCGCCCTTGACCGGCTCCATATGTTCGGAATGGACCGAACGATAGCCGGTGAAGGTCTCGATCTTGCCGCGCAGACGGACGCCGAAGCGCACCGTATAGGTCGAGTTGCAGACCCGGATCTTCTGCTCCAGCCCCGGGCTGAGGTTCATCAGCGCCGAGGCGCGATTGAACATCAGATCGACGGATTCGCGGAAACTCGGTTCACCCGTTACGTTCATGCCATACCTCCCTGGCCTTGCGGCGCGCCTGGCGCGCCGGCCCCGACCCTAACGCGCCGGATGCGAAAATCACGTCAATTCCGCCTGAGCGCCGGGCGAAGCGCGGCACGGCGGCAGAATCTCCGCCGTGGAAACTAGCGGTGAATTGATTCGTTTTTTCTATGGTTCTTCACCACCGCTCCGGCGGCATCGGTCGGGCGCTCGACGCCGGCCCCGCCGCGTGTCGCGGCGACAGTCACTCGCCGGTCAACAATGCCGCACTTGCCGGATCAGTGTTTCCGGCAATGGCGGATTTTACCCGGCCCACATCGCCGCCCCGCCAGGATCGCCACATTTTCGCCCAGGCCGCAGACGTATCTGGCCGATGCAAATGCACTTGCGGCGCCACCGGGGATTCCCGTCCGCCAAAGAGGACCTGCCATGAGACGAGTAGATGCGCGTAACGAATGCAAGGCACGGCTGCCGCAACACCTGTTGCGGGCAGCCTGTCCCCGGATTGACCGCTTCGCACGGAATGAGGACGGCGCGCTGAGCTGGTTCAGCCTCATGCTGTTCTTCCTGATGATCCTTATGGGCGGGATGGCCGTCGATCTGATGCGGTTTGAATACACCCGCACCGCGTTGCAGCAGGTGACCGACCGCAGCGCGCTGGCCGCCGCATCGCTGAGCCAGGAGCTCGACCCCGTGGATGTGGTCGACGATTATTTCGAAAAGGCGGGGATGACGAAATTCCTCGACGGAACGACGGTGGATTCCGGGCTGAACTACCGCGAGGTCGCGGTGAACTCCTCCATCACGCAGAACC
>JAATGA010000257.1 GCA_015654855.1 Rhodobacterales bacterium | reverse complement strand
TCGTTCGGCCAGGGGCTGTTCTACTGCGCCGGGGCCTATATAGCCGGAATCGCCGCGACGAAGCTGGGGGTCAAGGATGTCGCGATCCTGATCCCGCTGACCGCCGTGGCCAGCGCCGCCTTCGGCGCGCTGCTGGGGCTGCTCTTGTCTCGGTATCGCGAGATCTTCTTCGCCATGCTGTCGATGGCTTTGTCCATGATCCTGTATGGCGTGCTGGTGAAAGCGTCGTGGCTCGGCTCGACCGACGGGTTCAACATCCCCGCGCCCACCTATTTCGGCTTCGCCCCGAAGGCCTCGATGCGGGCCGATTACAGCTATGTCTTCGTCGCTGTGATCGTCGTCGTCACGGCCTTTGCGGTGGCGCGATACCTGGCGACTTCGGCCGGGGCCATGCTGAACGCGGTGGCGCAGAACGAGATCCGGCTGGAATACCTGGGCGCCTCGCCGCGCCGGATCGTCTTCATCGTCTATGTCGTCGCCGCCACCATCTCGGGCATCGGCGGCGCGCTGACCGCGTTCAGCACCCGCCACATCGACCCCGAGCTTGCCAACTGGACCACCTCGGGCGGCTTCGTCTTCGTGGCGCTGCTTGCGGGACGCGGCAGCGTGATCGCGCCGGTCATCGGATATTTCCTGCTTGAGATGGTCAAGACCTATGCGCTCGGCTATGCGCCGAACGCCTGGCAACTGATCCTCGGCGCGGTGATGATGTTCATCATCCTGGTTCTGCCCGACGGCGTATGGTCCCTGTTCACCCGGAGGCGGAAATGACCGAACACAGCGCAGATATCGTGCTTGAGGTTCGCGGCCTTGAAAAGCACTTCGGCGGCGTCTCGGCGGCGCGCGACATCAACGTCACCGTCCGCCATGGCGAACAGATCGCCATCGTCGGATCGAACGGCGCGGGCAAGACCACCTTCGTCAACATGGTGACGGGCTATCTGAAGCCGTCGGGCGGGACGATCCGGTTCCGGGGGCGCGACGTAACCGGGCTCGATCCGCGCCAGACGGCGCGGGCGGGGATCCGGCGGTCGTTCCAGATCGCGCAGATCTTTCCGCAGATGACGGTGCTGGAAAACATGCTGACCGCCGATCTGGCGGGCGAAACGGGACGCACCGCCGTCTGGCGGGCGAGCCTTTCCCCCACCCGGATCGAACGCGCCCGCAAGGAGTTGCAGCATTTTGGCCTGTCGGGCCACGAGGGGCGACTGGCAGGCACCCTGCCGCAGGGCATCCGCAAGCAGCTCGACATCGCAATGGCCTCGGTCGGCGAGCCGGAACTGATGCTGCTGGACGAGCCGACCTCGGGCGTTTCGGTCGACGAAAAGCTCGACATGATGGACAGAGTGATCGGCCCGCTGCGCGCGACGGGTGCGACGATCATGTTCATCGAGCATGACATCGACATCGTGCGCAGCTATGCGCAGCGGGTCATCGCCTTTTACGAAGGCACGATCCTCGCCGACGGCGACGTCGCCAGCGTGCTGGCCGATGCCAGGGTCCGCGAATATGTGATCGGAGACAAACATGCTTGAGACGCGCAATCTCGACGTCTTCATCGCAGGCACGCAGATCCTGCGCAAGGTCTCGGTCGATCTGGGCAAGGGCCGCACCGTGGGGCTGATCGGGCGCAACGGTGCAGGCAAGACCACCTTCATGCGCGCGGTGATGGGGCTGTTGCCGGTGGCGGCGGGGTCGGTGCTGCTCGACGGGCGGGATATGACCGCCCAACCCGCCTATGCCCGCGCGCCGATGGGCGTGGGCTATATGCCCGAGGATCGCCGCCTGATCCCGGAATTCACCGTCGAAGAGAACATCCTTCTGCCCCAGGACGCCGTGCATCGCCACCACGACCGCAAGCGGCTGGAGTGGATCTATGGCCTGATGCCCGAGATCGCGCGCTTTGCCGAACGCAAGGCGCTGTCGCTGTCGGGCGGGCAGCAAAAGCTGGTGGCGCTGGCCCGCGCCCTGCTGATCGGCGAGCGGTTCCTGATGCTGGACGAGCCGTTCGAGGGCGTGGCCCCCGCCCTTGCTCAGCGACTGATCGAGGTGGTCGCGGCGCTGCGATCCGAGGGGCTGACGATCCTGCTGTCGGAATCCGACCAGGTGCATTCGGCGAGCCTGCTGGACGATCTTTATGTGATCGAGCGTGGCGAGGTGGCGAGGAAATAACGCTCGCCCCTCGCGCGATACCCGGAACGAAAAGGCCCCCGTCATGGCGGGGGCCTTTCGCGTTTCAGGGCCTCAGAACGCCTCGCGATAGAGCGCCAGGGCGTCGGCCTCGGTCACCTCGACCGGGTTGTTGCCCAGAAGACGGGTCTGCAACATCGCATCGGCGGCCATGGTGGCGAGCATATCCTCGGCTACGCCCGCATCGCGCAAACGGCGCGGCGCGCCGGAGGCATCCATCAGTTCCGTCATCCGGTTGCAAAAGGCGGCGGCCCGCGCCTCTTCGCTGTTGGCCCCGGTGGTGTCCGCGCCCGCGGGCTCGGCCAGTTCGGCGTAAAGCGGCGCCGCCGCGCGCATGTTGAACCGCAGGACCGGCCCAAGCATCAGCGCGTTGGAGAGCCCGTGCGGGATGTGATACCGCCCGCCAAGCGGATAGGCCAGCGCATGGACCGCCCCCACGGGCGAGTTGGCGAAGGCCTGCCCCGCAAGCGTGGCCCCCAGCAGCATCGCTTCGCGCGCGGCGCGGTCCTTGCCGTTGCGACAAGCCTCGACCAGGTTCGCGGACAACAGCCGCAAGGCCTCGCGCGCCAGGGCGTCGGACAGCGGGTTTTTCTTATGCGCGCCGGTATAGGCCTCGATCGCGTGGACCATGGCGTCGATCCCGGTCGCGGCGGTATGGACAGGCGGCAGGCCGGTGGTCAGTTCCGCATCCAGCACCACGCGGTCGGCATAAAGCTGATCGGCCACGACGCCCATCTTCGTCGTCTCGCCTGTGGTCAGAATGGTGATGTTCGTCACCTCCGACCCGGTGCCGGCAGTGGTGGGGATCTGCACCAGCGGCAGGCGCGCGCCCCGGACCTTGCCGATGCCGTAAAGCTCAGCCAGCGGCTGATCGGATCCCGCCAGAACCGCCGCGAGCTTGGCCACATCCATCGACGATCCGCCGCCGAGGCCCAGCACGATGTCGACATCCGCCGCCCGCGCACGGGCCACGCAGTCGAGCAGCACCGCCTCGGGCGGATCGGCGACCACATCGTCGAAAACCGTCACGCGAAAGCCCGAAGCGGTCAGCGATTGCAGCGCCGGATCGAGGACGCCGGCATTGTGCAGCCCCTTGTCGGTGACGATCAGCAGGTCGCGCGCCGCAAACCAGCCCGCGAGCAATTCGCCAAGCCGCGCCGCCGCCCCCCATTCCAGCCAGATCCCGCCGACGGTGTTGAAGCTGAAGGGTTTCAATCCAGGCTGGGTCATGTCTTTCGCGCCTCCTCTCACGCTGTGGCACCCTCGCCTCCGGTTCCGGTCGGCGAGGCCGCGCCGGATCCGCGCCGGCACCGCCATCCATAAGCCATGTGCGGGGGCCGGGGAAGGTCGCGCGACGCCTGCGACGGGCCGGATCGGGGACTGTTTGCAACGGCCGGACCCGGTTTGAGGAACTCGTGGAGCGGTCAGCCCGGGTCCCTGCCGCCGACCCGCAGGCTCCATATCGTGCGGATCAGCAGCGCGACGACGACGATGCCGATCAGCACCACGGAAATCGCCGCGATCGCCGGGTCGATGTTGTCGCGCAGCCCCATCCACATCAGCCTGGGCAACGTCACCGCATTGACCGAGGTGATGAAGAGCGTGACCCCGATCTCCTCCCAGGACAGCACGAAGGTCAGGAAAAAGGCGGTCAGCAGACCGAACCGGATGTTGGGCAGGATCACCCGGAAAATGCGCGTGCCGATCCCCGCCCCCATCGACCGCGCGGCCAGGTCGATCCGCCGGTCCACCTGGCCGAGCGCCACGCTCAGCAGCACCACGGCGAAGGGCGCGACCATCACCGCATGGGCCAGCGCCACCCCCGCCCAGGTGTCGTAGGCGATCACGCCGTTGACCTTCGACAAAGAGGTCAGGAAGAAATAGAGTGTCAGGGCCGAAACCACCGGCGGCGCCACCATCGGCAACAGCGCCAGCCCCATCATCGCCCCGGCGAACGCCGGCCGCAGCATCCAGATGCCAAGCGAGAAGGCCGCCGCCAGCAGGGTTGCCGTGACACTCGCCAGCAGGCCGATACGCACCGACAGCCAGATGCCCTGCGCCCAGGCCGGGTTCTCGATCAGCGCGCGATAATGGCGCAGCGACCATTCCCCCGAGGGCATCGACAGATACCGCGTCGGGGTAAAGCTGACCGGGATCACCGCGATCAGCGGCATCAGCAGAAACACCGCGACCAGCGCCGCCAGCGTGATCGAAACGGGTCCGGGCTTCAGGCGGATCACTGCCCCGGCCCCTTCGCGAAACGCCGCCCCGCCAGCATCAGCAGGGCGATACCCGCCATCAGGATCACGCTGATCGCCCCCCCCAGGCCCCAGTTCGGGCTTTGGAATATCCGCAGCCAGATCAGCTCGGCCACCATCACGCTGTTGCCACCGCCGAGCAGGGCGGGCGTCACGAAGAACCCGAGCGCGAAGACGAAGACCAGCAGGGCCGCGCCGAGGATCCCCCCCGTCGTCATCGGGACGAAGACCTGCCAGAAGATCCGCACCCGCCCGGCCCCCATGCCGCGCGCGGCGAGCAACACCCGCTCGTCCACCGCCCGCATGGCCGAGGCCAGGGGAAAGACCGCGAAGGGGATCAGGTAATGCACCATCCCCACCACCACGCCGAATTCATTCCGCACCATCGCCAGAGGCTCGGACAGGATGCCGAGCTGCTGCGCCCAGGTGTTGAGCAGCCCCCGGTTCGACAAAAGCGACAGCCAGCCGAAGGCCCGCGTCAGAACCGAGATCCAGAAGGGGATCAGGATGCAAAGCTCGCTCAGCGCCCGCGCCACCGACCCGCCACGCACCCAGACCAGCGTGATCGCATAGGCCGCCGCCACCGAGATCACCGTGACCGTCGCGCAGATGCGCAAGGTCCGCCATATGACACCGGTCACCAGCGGGTCGGTCAGCGCCGCGCGATACTGGCCGAGGCCAGGCTCGGGCAGGGTCACGCTCCACCGGACGATGCCAAGGAACGGGATCAGATAGGTCGCCGCCAGAAACACCAGCAACGGGCCCAGCAGAAGCAGTCGGTATCGGATCATCCAGGCCACACCCGGCAAAGGCCCCGGCGCAAAACGCCGGGGCGGTTGGTTCGGGGGATCGGTCAGGCCGAGATGATCTTCAGGAACTCGTCCAGCGCCGGGCCGTAGTTGGTTTCATACCAGGGCATGTCCAGCGGGATCTGCACGGCGAAGTTCTCGGGCGCGACGGGGTTGTATTTCGCATCCGCGGCCGGCAGCAACGCATCGGCCGCCGGGTTGGCCGGCCCTTGCGCCAGCATCTCGAACATCACCACCTGCTTCGCCGGGTCCTGGGACGAGGCGATGAACTGCATCGCCGCATCCTTGCCGCCGGGGTTGTTCTTGACGACGGCCATCGCGCCGGGCGCAATCAGCCCCTCGTTCCAGACGAAACCGATGTCGCCGCCGGAATCCTGCTCGATCAGTTTGGCCCGGGTCGACCAGATGATCGCCATCGAGCAATCGCCGTTCAGCAGCAGCGACTGGCTTTCCGCCCCGCCGCCCCAATAGCCGACCACATTGCCCTTGAAGGCAGCGATCTTGTCATGCGCGCGCTTCAGGTCCAGCGGATAGAGCTTGTCGGCCGGCACGCCATCGGCGAGCAGCGCCGCTTCCCACATGCCGGCACCCCATTTGTACATGGCGCGCTTGCCGGGGAACTTCTCGACATCGAAGAAATCCGCCATGGATTTCGGCGGGCTGTCTTTGAACTTCGTCGCGTCGTAGGCGATGATATAGCTGTAGAAATAGGTCGAGGCGGAATATTCCCAGCCGAAACCGGGGCGGAATTTCGACTTGTCGACGACGGTGTAGTCGATGGGCTCCATCATCCCCTTTTTCCCGAGCGCCTCGGCCGAGAACGGATCGGCGTCGACCACATCCCAGGACGGCTTGCCGCTTTCGACCTGCGCCGTGATCGCGCCCTCGGTCGGACCGGAGCCGTCTTGCTTGACCGTGATGCCCGTGGCTTCGAGGAAGGCCTTGCCATAGGCCGCGTCATAGGCGGGACCGGCATCGCCGCCCCAGTTGACGAAAACCAGGTCTTTGCTCTGCGCCGCCGCCGGGGTGGCGCGCAGCCCGATGGCCGAGGTGCCGAGCAGAAGCGCCAGGCCGGTGGCAAAGTCGCGGCGCGAGATCTGGCCGCGTTTCAGCCGTTCCGAAAGGATTTCGACCTGATCGCGCTGGAAGGGTCCGTTCATGGGTAGTCTCCCTGGTGGTATCGTTGTTATCGTTTGTCCGGGCCGGAAACCCCCGCCGGACCGCCGGAGTTACAGCAGAAAACCGCGCGTCTCGGGCCAGGTGGCCCAGACGGCGGAACCGGGGGAAAGCTGACCGGGCAGGGCCGCCGTCGGCAGGTGCAGCGTGACCGGCACCCCGCCGGGCGTATGCAGCGCCAGCCGCGTCTCGGCCCCCAGATAAGTCAGCCCGATCAGCCGCAGCGACAGAGCATTGCCGTCCGCCGGCTCGGTCAGCGACAGGCCCATATATTCGGGTCGGACGGCCAGATGCGCCGGCTCTGCGGGCAAAGCGGTCGGCAGGCGGATCGCGCGCCCCTCGACCCGCGCCGCGCCGTTTTCCACCGTCAGCGGCAGAATGTTGATGTCGCCCAGGAACTCGGCGACGAAGCGGTTGGCGGGGCGCTCGTAGACCTCTTGCGGCGGAGCGATCTGTTGCAGACGGCCCTTCTCGAAAATCGCGATACGCGAGGACAGGGCGAGCGCCTCTTCCTGATCATGCGTCACGAAGACGAAGGTGGTGCCGGTCTCGCGGTGGATGCGGCGCATCTCGTCCTGCATCTGGCCGCGCAGGTTCTTGTCCAACGCCGAAAACGGCTCGTCCAGCAGCAGGACCGGCGGCTCATAGGCCAGCGCGCGGGCGAGCGCGACCCGCTGCTGCTGCCCGCCCGACAGGCCCGAGGGTCGCTTGTGCGCGTGTCCACCGAGGCCGGTCATCTCGACCATATCCGCCACGCGGCGGCGGATCGCGGCCGGTTCGCGCCCCTGCACCTTCAGCGGAAAGGCGATGTTCTCCTTGACCGTCATATACGGAAACAGGGCATAGCCCTGGAACACCATGCCGAAGCCCCGCGCCTCGGGCGGGGTGGCGGTCATCTCGCGCCCGTCCAGCGTCAGGCGGCCCGAGGTCGGCGCCTCGAACCCCGAAAGGATCATCAGAAAGGTTGTCTT
>JAATGA010000199.1 GCA_015654855.1 Rhodobacterales bacterium | reverse complement strand
GACCGGAGCAAGCTGGGTCAGGGCGTGACGCTCGAAGGACCGTGCGTGGTGACTCAGCTCGACACGACGACCTGTATCCTGCCTGACCAGAGTGCCACTGTGCACCGGCTGGGAAGCCTCATCATCACCGATCACGGGGTTTGACGCGCGACTTGCCAATAGCCCCTCTGTTACCGGCGCCCGTGGCAGGGCGCTGGTCTGGTCTCTCTCTCCATTGAAAGGGGCTGGATTATCAGGCTCCATCCTCGACCTCGCGTCGATGTTTGCGGATGCCTGAAAGGAAGGTGTTACTCGGGATGGTGAACAGCCACGCGCCAAGCTGGGTGCTCACAACCCAACCTTCGCGGTCCACGACGATGCAAACGCGCCGATCAAGCAAGACGCCCGTGGCAGGCCTGCCGAGGCATTGGAGGTCCCCCGCCCAAGGGGATCAGGACAGGTCGCTGCGGCTCCAGTCTTCGGTGAGGATCCAGTTGCGGAACGCCTCGACCGGGGCCGGGCGGCGGTGCGCGCGCGGCAAGACGAGGTAGAAGCCCGGCACCTGCGCCTCGGGCATCGTGGCCAGCGCATCGCCGAAGGGGGCGAGGATGCGGCCTGCGCGGATGTCCTCGGCAGCATAGCCTTCGGACAGCAGACCGATGCCGAGGCCAGACACCGTTGCGCGCCGCATCATCGCGGCGTCGTGAAAGGCCAGCCGCGTCGGCGCATCCGGCTCGGGCACGCCGAGGTGCGACAGAACCTGTCCCCAGAGCGAGCCGTCGAGTGCAGGCTCCAGCAGCGTCTCGCGCGCGATGTCGGCGGGGGTCGTCAGGCGTGCGGCGAGGTCGGGGGTGCAGCAGATCACCTTGGGGTCTGAAACCAGCCGGATCGCCTCGCCCCCCGGCCAGGCGCCATAGCCCCACTGGACCGAGGCATCGACCTCATCCACGGCGAAGTCGGGCATCTCGACCATGGTGGTCAGGCGCAGATCGGCGCCGGGCACACGCTCGCGAAACCGCTCAAGCCGGGCGAGCAGGAAATGCGCGGCGAAATAAGGGCTGACGTTCAGGGTGATGCGTTCGCGCCCCGAGGCACGGGTGACGCGGCGCACGCCTTCGGCGAATTCGTCGAACCCGGCTTGGACGTAATGCGCCAGCAGGATCGCGGCCTCGGTCGGCTCGACCGCGCGCGGCTTGCGGGTGAAGAGGGTGACGCCGAGCGTATCCTCCAGATGCCGGATCTGTTGCGACACGGCCTGGGGCGTCACCAGCAACTCCTCCGCCGCGCGGCGAATGGAACGGTGGCGGGCGACGGCATGAAAGGCCCGCAGCGCGTTCAGAGGCGGAAGGCGCTGCGGGCGGGTTGTCATGCGGTCTCCGGGATCAGACGATGGCCTTTTCGAGGAAAGGCTTGTTCTCGGCGATACGTTCGTAGCGCATGTCGGTCAGGTCAAGGGTGCGATAGCTGCCATAGGTGATCAACTCCATCACCGCGCGGCCCACGGCGGGGCCTTGTTGCAGCCCGTGGCCGGAGAAGCCGTTTTGATAGATGAAGTTCGTAACCTCCGGGTCACGCCCGACAATGCCGTTCTGGTCGAAGGTGTTGTAGTCGTAATGCCCCGCCCAGAAGCGCACGATCTTCAGCGCCTCGAAGTTCGCGGAACGTTCGGCGAGCGCCGGCCAGCATTGCTCATCGAACTCGGCATGGGCCGGGTTGAAGTCGTCGTAGTCCGGCGCGGGATAGGGATCCGGCACGCCGCCGGTCAGGAAATAGCGCCCCTCGGGGCGGCAATGGACGCCCGTCGTGTCGATCATCAGCGGCAGGCGGCCGTCGTTGACCCGCGCCGTGCCTTCCGGGCTGCTCGCCGCGTCGAAGACGAAGAGCGTGCGCTTGCGCGGCTCGACCGGCAGGACGAGGCCCGCCATGGCCGCGACCTTGCCGCCACGGGGTCCGGCGCAGTTGACGACGGTGCCCGCGCCGACGGTGCCACCCGACTTCAGCGTCACGCCGGTGACACGGGCACCCTCGCGGGCGATGGCCACGACCTCATCCGCGACGAACTCGGCGCCGAGGCTTTTGGCCTTGTTGCGCGCGCCCAGCATAAGGCCGGTGTTGTTGAACCAGCCCTCTCCCCTCAGCCCGTAAGAGGCCAGCAGGATGTCGTCGGTGTTCAGATGCGGGAACGCCCATTTCAGATGGTCGGCGTCCCACAGTTCCACCTCGGCGCCGTTGGCCTTTTGCACCTCGTGGTTCTCGCGCAGGATCTGCACCTGTGCCGGGGTATTGGCCAGGAACAGATAGCCGCCCGGATGGAATCCCAGATCGGGCTTGTCGCCGTCGACCTCCATCAACTCGGGGAAATCGCGGATATAGTCGTTGCCGAATTGCCCGATCCTGACGTTGGCCGCGTTGGAATATTGAACGCGGATTCCCGCCGCCGACAACGAGGTCGAGGCGGTCGCATAGGTCGGATCGCGCTCGACCACCAGGATCGAGCCGGTGAAATCCGGGTTCGACGCCAGCCAATAGGCGGTGGACGATCCGTGGACCGCCCCCCCGATGATCACCACGTCATAGGATGCGCGCATCTCAGTTTGCCCCATCTTTCCGAGTGGCGTCGTCGGGGTGGGGCAGCTCGGTCATATAGCCGCCGAGATAGCGGAACCGAGGCAGTTTCGGGTCGATCTCGGGCGTCTTCGCCTCCATTGCGGCGCGGAACGGCTCGGTATTGTCCTGCGGGTGAAAGCCGATATGGCCGGCAAGGCGGTTGTCGAACCCCTTTTCGCGGTTGTTCGAGGTCGCCATCAGGATCGTATGGTCGACGACCGGGGCCTCAAGGCTGGCGACGACCATCCGCACGCAATCGGCGAAGGACAGATAGGACCACAGATGGCGGCGGTCGGCGGGTTCCGGGAAGGAACTGAAGATCCGGCAGCAGACGGTTTCCAGCCCGAATTTGTCGAAATACATCCGGCTGAGGTCTTCGGCGAAGCATTTCGCTACGCCGTAAAGGCTGTCGGGCCGGTGCGGCGCATGGGCGTCGATCTGGTCGGACATCTTGTGGAAGCCGATGGCATGGACCGAGCTGGCATAGACCACCCGCTTCGCCCTGCCGAGCCGCGCGCCCTCATAGACGTTGTAGGTGCCGATCAGGTTGGCCTGAAGGATGACCTCCCATTTTTCCTCATCGGCGCGGGCGCCGAAATGGACGATGGCATCGCAGTCCTTGCAAAGCTCAATGATCGCGGCGAGATCGTTCAGTTCCGCCTTCACGAACTCTTCGTTCGGTTTCAGATCGGTGATCTCGACCACGTCGGTCAGGCGGATCTTGTCGGCCAGATGCGCGAGGCCGGGGCGCAGAT
>JAATGA010000497.1 GCA_015654855.1 Rhodobacterales bacterium | reverse complement strand
GGTGAAACCGGCGCGACCGGGTCTGACGGCGGCGCGGTGATCCGTCCCGAGGTCGGATCCTATGCTGCGAACGCACTCGGCGCCGCAACGATGTTCGACCACGGCTGGCGCGATCGTTTCGGGGCTATCCGCAGTCTCGATACGGATCGGACCCTCTGGCTGCGCTTCGGTGGCATCCACGGCTCGACGACCGGCGAGATGGGCCAGCTTGCGACCGATTACGACAGGCTGACGCTGCACTTCGGCGCGGACATCGCCCGCTGGAGCACGGATGGCAAGGGCGAGATGGTTCTCGGTATCATGGCGGGCTACGGCAGCCAGGACAGCCATACCACCTCGAATGCGACAGGCTATACCTCCGGCGGCGAGGTCGAGGGCTATGCGCTCGGTCTCTACGGCACCTGGGTCCAGGATACGTTCGAGCGCCAGGGCTGGTATGTCGACAGTTGGCTGATGCTTGGCCGCTACGATGCCAAGGTCAGCAGCTTCGGCTTCGCAACGCAGAGCTACGACATCGACACGACGACGGTCTCGCTTGAGGCGGGGTATGCCTTCGACGTGTGGCGTTCTGACAGTTCGCGCGTCTGGCTCGAACCGCAGGCTCAGTTGATCTGGAGCGATGTCGACGGCGGCAGCTTTGTCGATGATACCGGCACCAGGGTCGCTCTGGATGGCAACGGCCTGACCTCGCGGCTCGGTGTCCGTGCCTCGCTGGAAGGGCTGCCGGACCGGAACAACGAACGCTCCACCGGCTTCGTTCAACTGGATTGGCTTCATGCAATCGAACGTCCCGATCTGACGCTCGACAGCTACAAGGCGACCTATGGTGGCGAGGATGCCCTGCGCGTCGGTGTCGGCTACGAGCACCGCTGGTCGGAAACTTCGCGGGTGAACCTGCAACTCGACTACACCGGCGCCTCCGGCGGCGATGACAGCGTCGGGGCAAGCTTCGGCTTCAACTACAAGTTCTGAGCCCGGAACAGATATGCGGCGGCGGGGCAGCCCGCCGCCGTGTTGCGCTTTCAATACATGTCGGAGATTCCGGGCATGAAACTGTGCCTGAACATGATTGTGCGCGACGAGGCCGCGGTGATCCTCGACACGCTCGAAAACGTGCTCGCTCACGTCGATCTTGTCACCTGGGTGATCCACGACACGGGTTCGCGTGACGACACGCCGGATCGGATCAGCGATTTCTTCACCCGCGCGGGGATTCCGGGCCGGCTGATCCACCGGCGGTGGGAAAGCTTCGGCGCAAACCGGCAATATGCGCTGGCGGATGCGCAGGGGCTTTCCGATTATGTGCTGTTCTTCGATGCCGACAATCGCTTCGAAGGAAGCCTGCCCGCACTTCCGCCAGGCAACGACGCGATGATGCTCAACACCCGGCGTGGCAGCACCGTCTACCCCTCGAAGCTGATCGTTCGGAACGACGGCAGCTATCGCTGGCGCGGCGTCGTGCATGAGGCGCTTTACTTCCAGGGGCAGGGCGAAGAGCGCGTGCGACATCTCGGCGGCGACTATACGGTGATCAGCCAGAGCACCGGCGCCCGCTCGCGCGACCCGTCCACCTATTATCGGGACGCGCGCAGGCTGGTGCAGGCCATTGAGACCCTGCCCGCAGAAGATCGGGATCTGATGCCGCGCTATGCTTTCTACTGCGCCAATTCCTGGCGGGACGCCCATGCGCCGCAGGAGGCGATCCCATGGTATCGCACCCGCATTGCGTTCGGGGGCTGGAAGGACGAGGTTTATCTTTCCTGGCTCGGCCTCGGGATCGAACTGAACAAGATCGGCGATCGGGACGCGGCGCTTCTTGCCTTCCTGTCCGGCCATGAAACCTGCCCGGATCGCGCCGAGTGTCTTTATCAGGCCGCGCGAATGGAACGGATGCGGGGCCGCCCGCAGATAGCGCTCATCTACGCAAGCGAGGGGCGCCTTCGCCCGATGCCCGGCGAGGGCCGGCTCTTCGTCTGGCGCGATGTCTACAGCTACTGGCTTAACTTCGAGTTCCTGCTCTGCCTGAAGGATCTCGGGCGGCTTGACGAGGGGGGCGATGCCCTGCGGCAGATGCGGGCCGCCGGTGCTCCCGGCCATCTCTACGCGCTGCTTGGCATGTCTTCGGACGGAACTGCGCTGCGACAACACTGAAATGGCTCCACGTCGTGGGCCGGAAAGGACCATTGTGATCTCGCCGATCAAAACCGCGCTCGCCACGGCGCTCGTCTGCCTGTCGTTTGCCGCGCTCGCCCAGGAAACCTTGCCCCCTGCGCCTGAAATGACGACCGCGACCTATCGCGCCTGGACGCTGCGCTGTGTCGCATCGGCCGGAGATGGCAACCTTCCGGTCTGTGAGGTCGGGCAGACCCTTACCGCCGCAGAGACCGGATCGCCCGTTGCGCGGATCGCGTTGGGCCGCCTTGGCGCCGATCAGCCTGTGAAGCTGGTGGTTCAGGTGCCGACGGGCGTCTGGTTGCCCGCCGATGTGCGGATAGATGCGCCGGATGGCAGATCGCTTACCGCGAACTTCATCGCTTGTGGGCAGCTTTGTGCCGCTGAGGCGTTTCCCGACGAAGCCTTCATTGCGACGCTGAAATCCGCACAAGCCGCCGCGACGCTGACCTTTCAGAATGGCGCGCAACAGCCCGTCGAGGTGGAGATTTCACTCGATGGTCTGGCGACAGCTCTGGCGGCGCTGGAGAGCGGGGGGGCGGCAAATTGAGCTTCGCCGTCAGGCGAACGGGGTTCTGCCGGATAGCTGCGGCGGCAGAAGGTCAAGCACCGCTTCGGATGGCCGGCAGAGCCGCGGCCTTTTCGGGCTGACCACGATGGGCCGGCTGATGAGGATCGGATGCGCCATCATCGCATCCGAAAGCTGATCGTCGGTTGGCGCCGGATCGCCGAGACCAGGATCGGCGCAGGGTATGCCCTTCTGGCGCAGCAGATCCCGGACGTTCAGCCCCGTGAAAGTGACAAACCGACCACATCCGAAACGTCGATCACCTCACCGTTTCGGGCGGCTCCGGCATAGCAGCTTCCTTTCGGCTGGCGGGTGGCATCGAAATGACGGACACGCCTTCAGTTCCGAGCAGGACGAACATCATAGCAATCGTGCTGTCCTGTCGCCATATGTCGCCCGCCCTTGGCAGGGACGACCACTGAGGCGGGAAAGAACGCTTCATTCGGATCGGAAAAATCCAAATCATGCCCGGCAAGGTTCGTCAGCCGCTTCGGTTCATCCCATACGATCATAGATTTTTGTATATGCGGAAACGGTGTGGTGTTTCAAAGGCGACACGCTGAGAATCCCGCATCACCCGTATGCGAGCCCAACCAGCATGGCTGCAATCTGGCTGCATAAACCAGCAAAGCGGCCATTTTTGCCGCTCTGAATATCAGATTAAGTCATTGATTTTGTTATGGTGGGCGACCCTGGAATCGAACCAGGCACGAGTCGCCTCGGCGGAGTTACAGTCCGCTGCCGCACCTTGCAGCACGTCGCCCACTGAGGGCGGGGAATACCCAAGGCCTGCGGGGGCGTCAAGCGGGTTCGGGGCATTTCTTTCGGCTTGCATCAGGGCCAGGCGGCGCGGCATTGTCGCGCCTCGGAAATCAAGGGGATGGCGCTGATGTCGGGCACCAAGAAACCGGCCTGGGTGGTCGACAAGGAACGCGCCCGGCGGGTCGAGGCGAAGGAAACCGTCTGGCTTTTCGGCCTGCACGCGGTGCGCGACGCACTGGTCAATCCGCGCCGGGAAAAGCTGCGGCTGATCGTGACGAAGAACGCCGCCGACAAGCTGGCAGAGGCCATCGCCGAGGCCGGGATCGAACCGGAAATCGCGGATCCGCGCAAATTCACCGCACCGATCGACGAGGGTTCGGTCCACCAGGGCGCGGCGATGGAGGTCCGGCCGCTGAACTGGGGCAAGCTCGCCGATGTGGCGATCTCGGGCGAGGGTTCGCCGCTGGTCGTGCTGCTGGATCGGGTGACGGATCCGCACAATGCGGGCGCGGTGCTTCGCTCGGCCGAGGTGTTCGGCGCGCGGGCGGTGATCGCGCCGCGCCACCATTCCGCGCCGGAAACCGGGGCGCTGGCCAAGACCGCCTCGGGCGCGCTGGAGCGGCAACCCTATCTGCGGGTCACCAACCTCGCCGATGCGATGGTCGAGCTGAAAGCGATGGGATTCGTGCTGGTCGGCCTTGACGGCGACGGCGAGGTTCCGCTGGCCGAGGCGTTGGCGGGTCTGGGCACGCGGCCCGTGGGGCTGGTTCTGGGCGCGGAAGGCCCCGGTCTGCGCGACAAGACGCGCGAGACCTGCGACGTGATCTCCCGCATTCCCTTTGCCGGGGCCTTCGGCTCGCTGAACGTGTCCAACGCCGCCGCCGTGGGGCTTTACGCCGCCGCAACGCGCGGCTGAGGGAAATTGCAATATCACATAAGCGAGACGGGAACTTTAATTCAGGTTCAGGGTTTCTATGTCACTGGAAGGGCACGGGACCGGAACTCCCGTTGCTTGTTCACTGTCCCTCGTTCCGCGACTTGGCGCCCGGCCTTTGGTCCGGGCGCCTTTTTCATCAGGGAGGATGAAATGGCCCCGTCGGATGCCGATCTGCGCGAAATTTTCCGTGAAACCAGGACCATCGCCGTCGTCGGCTGGTCGCCGAAGCCCGAACGCGCGAGCCATGGCGTCGCGGCCTTTCTGAAATCGAAAGGGTATCGGGTGATTCCGGTCAACCCCGGCCAGGCCGGAGAGCAGGCCCTGGGCGAGACGGTGCGCGCCTCGCTGTCCGAAATCGAGGACCCGGTCGATATGGTCGACATCTTTCGCCGGTCGGAAGAGGTGGGGCCGGTGGTCGACGAGGCGCTGGCGGCGCTGCCGGGGGTGAAGACGATCTGGATGCAGCTTGGCGTCGAAAATTCCGAGGCGGCGGCGCGGGCGACGGCGCGGGGGCTGCGGGTGGTGCAGAACCGCTGTCCGGCGATCGAGATCCCGCGGCTGGGGCTGTAAGAGAGGGCGCTGCCCCCGCCGCGTTCCGCGCCTCCCCCGGGATACTTATTGCAGAGGGGATGGGGGGAAGGGGTTCGGGGCAGGGTGGCTACGGCAGGATGTGCAGCCAGGCCCAGATGGTGAAGATCGAGGCCGTGGTGCCAAGCAGCACGGCTGAGGCGTTCACCCGTTTCCCCACGCCATACATATGGGCGAAGAGATAGGCGTTGACCCCTGGCGCCATCGCCGCCGTCATCGTGGCCGAGCGCAACTGGTCGGTGTTCAGCGCGAAGACCCAGCGGCCGAGGCCGTAGGCTATGGCGGGGTGGACGATCACCGACAGGATGCAGACCATGGCGATGGCCTTCATGTCGCCCTCGGGCCGATAGCGCAGCAGCACCACGCCGAGGCCGAACAGCGCTGCCGGAACCGCCGAACGCGCCATCATGTCCAGCGTCGCGGCCAGCGGTCCCGGCACCGCCAGCCCCGAAAGGTTGAACGCCACGCCCGACAGCACGCCGATCACCAGCGGCTGGCGGATCACGCCCTTCAGGATCTGCGGCAGCAATACGCCAAGGTTCGTGGCCCGGCCGCGCGACCGCGCCAGTTCCATCGCGATGATGCCGAAGGTGTAGAATACCGGCGAATGCAGGGCGATGATAGTGAAGTTGCCCGCCAGTGCCTCGGTCCCGTAGGCGCGCTCGGTGATCGGCACGCCGAGGAGCAGCGAGTTCGAGAACAGCGCGGCGAAGCCGATGGCCACCGAATCCTCGGGCGGGCGGCCGAAGATATGCCGCGCGCCGAGGTAGCCGAGGGCGAAACAGGTGAAGGCCCCGGTGTAGAAGGACAGGAACAGCCCGATCTCGGCCTGGGCCGACAGGTCGATGCCGGCGACGGACCGGAACAGCAGGCAGGGGATCGCGAAGTTCTGGGAGAACTTCATCACGCCGTCCACCGCCGCCTCGCCGAAACCGATCCAGCGCGCGGCGACATAGCCGAAACCGATCACCAGAAAGACCGGCAGGATGACCTCGATCAGGGCGTTCATTCTATGGCGTCGTAACTGATCCGCATCCCGTCCCAGGCCGGCTCTATGCTGTCGGGCAGCTCCGCGGCAAGCGCCGAATGGTCAAGGTCGATATGCATGTTGGTCAGGACGGCGCGGGCGGGCCGGGCGCGGGCGATCCATTCCAGCGTCAGGGCCAGATGCGCATGGGTCGGATGCGGGCGGCGGCGCAAGGCGTCGACGATCCAGCAATCGAGGCCGGCGAGCAGCGGCCAGCTTTCCTCGGGGATCTCGACCGCATCGGGCAGATAGGCGAGGCCGCCGATGCGAAAGCCGAGCGCGTCGATGGTGCCGTGATTGGCGTAGAAGGGCGCAAGCCGCAGGATGCCGCCGGCGCCCGCGACCGCGACCTCGCCGTCGATGGTGTTGAGGTCGAGGATCGGCGGATAGGGCGAGTTCTTGGGCTGCACGAAAGCATAGCCGAAGCGGGAGAGCAGCGCCTCTTGCGTCGGGCCGTCGGCCCAGACCGGCAGGTGATGGCCGAGGTTGAAGACCACCTGGCGCAGATCGTCGATCCCGTGGGTATGGTCGGCATGGGAATGGGTGAAGACCACCGCGTCCAGCGTGCCGACGCCCGCGTCGAGCAACTGGTCGCGCATATCGGGCGTGGTGTCGATCAGCACCCGGGTCGTGCCGTCGCTCGTCACCCGCTCGACCAGCAGAGAGCAGCGGCGGCGGCGGTTCTTCGGGTTCGCCGGATCGCATTCGCCCCAGTCGCCGCCGATGCGCGGCACCCCGCCCGAGGATCCGCAGCCGAGGATGGTGAAGACCAGCCGCGCCATGGCCTACACCGCCGCCGCGGGGGCGGCGGCCCGGGTGAACAGCCGGTCGAAATTGGCCGATGTCGCGGCGGCGAATTCCGAAAGAGTCAGGCCGAAGACCTGCGCGCCGACCTGGGCCGTCAGCGCGGTATAGGCCGGCTCGTTCCGCCGTCCGCGATGCGGCGGGGGCGCGAGATAGGGGCTGTCGGTTTCGACGAGGATCCGGTCGAGCGGGGCTGCGGCGAAGATCTCGCGGATCGCGCCGCTTTTGGGAAAGGTCGCGACGCCGGACATCGACAGATAGAACCCCAGATCCAGCGCCGCCCTGGCCAGATCGGAGCCGGAGGAAAAGCAGTGCATCACGCAGGTATAGGGCTTTTCGTGGAACCCTTCCGTCAGGATCGCCGCCATATCGTCGTCGGCATCGCGCGAATGGATGATCACCGGCAGCCCGGTTTCCTGCGCCGCGCGGATATGCACCCGCAGCGAGACCTTTTGCACCTCCGCCGAATCGGCGGAATAGTGATAGTCGAGGCCGGTCTCGCCGATCCCCACCATCTTCGGGTGCCGGGTCAGGGCGATCAGCTCTTCGGCGGTGACCGGCGGGCTTTCCGCGACGCTCATCGGGTGGATGCCGGCGGCGAAGAAGATGCCCTCGTTGCCCTCGGCGATCGCGCGGACGCGGGGCAGGTTGTGCAGTTTGGTGCAGATCGTGACCATCCGCGTGACGCCCGCCGCGCGGGCGCGGGCAATGACTTCGGGCAATTCGGCGTCGAAATCGGGAAAGTCGAGGTGGCAGTGGCTGTCGACGATCAACGGCAGCGCGGCATCGGTCTGGGGCAGGGCGGTCATCGGGGGCCTTTGGATTCAGGCGACCTGTGCCGCCGTCTCGTCAACCTTCAGAACCATATCCATGAGAAGCGCGGCAGGGTCAAGGTTCACCGCCTTGCCACGCCGGGCGCGCAGCCCCAGCGTCTGCGCCAGTTCGGCCCAGGCCCGCGCTGCCTGTTCCGTAGGCGCTAGGCGTTCGATCAGCGCGGCCTCGCCCTCCGCCGCTTCGGGCGGGGTCAGGCGGGTGACGCCGGCGCGGGCCAGCCGCGCGAGAAACAGGTCGATCAGCGACAGGATCAGATCGAAGCGCGGCTCGGCCCCCTTGCCGGCACCCTGTTCGGCCAGCGCCAGCGCGCGCGGCCGGTCGAGCCGGGGCAGGGTGGTAAACAGCCCCACCAGCCCCTGATAGACCTGCAAGCCTTCGAGGTTGGTCAGCCGGAACGCCTCGCCCACCGAACCCCCGGCGAGTTCGGCGAGCGCCTGCGCCTCGTCCGGCCCGACCGCGCCGCCGGCCTGGTCGAGCGCGGCGGCAAGCGGTTCGGGCGCCAGCGGCGACAGCCGCAATTCGCGGCAGCGCGAACGGATCGTCGGCAGCAGGCGGAACGGCTGATGGCTGATCAGCAGCAGCGTCACCCCTTCGGGCGGTTCCTCCAGCAGCTTCAGCAGCGCGTTGGCGGCCGAGGGGTTCATCTCGTCGACCGAGTCGATGATCGCGACCCGGCGCCCGCCATCGGCGGCGGAAAGGGCGAAGAAGGATTTCATCCGCCGCACCTCTTCGACGGTGATCTCCTGCTTCAGCCGTTCGGCCTTTTCGTCATAGGGCCTGCGCAGCAGGAACAGGCGAGGCTCCGACAACGCATGGATGCGGCGGGCGACGGGATCGTCCTCGGGGATGTCCAGGCTTTCGGGCGGCGGCGGCGCGCCGAACAGCCCGCCGTCGCCCTCCGGCGTGGCCAGCAGAAAGCGCGCGACAGCCCATGCGAGCGTCGCCTTGCCCACGCCCTTCGGCCCGGTGATCATCCAGCCGTGGTGCAGCCTGCCGGAGGTGAAGGCGCGCAGGAATTCCGCCTGCGCCGCCTCGTGCCCGTAAAGGCGGTGCGTGTTGCGAGGATGGGGCGCGCCCTCCACCCGGTCGGGTTCGGGGGCCTCGCTCATGGCCCCAGGCTTTCCAGCGCCAGGCCGAGGACCCTCGCCGCCACCACATCGGGCGCGGGTGTGCCGTCGATCACGCGAAAGCGCGGCTGCGCCGCCAGTTTCAGAAAGGCCGCGCGCATTCCGACCTGCATCTCGCGCCCCATATCCTCGAACCGCATCTCTGTGCCGTGGCGGGCATGGGCGCGGGCGAGGCCCACGTCCGGGTCGATGTCGACAAGGAAGGTCAGATCCGGCTCGACCCCGATCATCAGATCGTGCAGCCGGTCGACCGTGCCGCGCAGATCGCCCCGCGTCATGCCCTGATAGATCCGGGTCGAATCGGCGAAACGGTCGGTGATCACCACCGCGCCCCGGGCGAGCGCAGGCCGGATCGTCCGTTCCAGATGGTCGCGCCGTGCGGCGGTGAACAGCAGGATCTCGGTCTCCGCCGACCAGCGCGCGGGGTCTCCCTCCAGCACCAGGCGGCGGATTTCCTCGGCGCCGGGGCTGCCGCCGGGTTCGCGGGTCAGGACGACCTCGCGCTCCGTGTCGCGCAAGGCCGCGGCCAGAAGCCGGGCCTGGGTTGACTTGCCCGAACCGTCGATCCCTTCAAAGCTGATGAACAGTCCCGCCATCGCCCTTGCCGCCGTTACGAGGCGGGCGCGGGCGCCTTGCCGCCCAGATAATCGCCGGCGAGCTTTTTCGTCGCGGTGGTCAGCCGTTTGAAAAAGCCGCCGCGCGCGACATCGTTCTCGGCCACCAGCGGCACGCGGGCGTCGGGCAGGTCGGGGACATGGATCACCAGTTCGGCCAGTTGCTGGCCCTTGACCACCGGCGCGGCGATCGGGCCGGTATAGATGACCTCGGCGGTGACGTTTTCCTGAACCAGGGCGGGAACCAGCAGTTTCAGGTCCTGCGCGGGGGTCAGACCGACCCGATCGACGCCGCCCATCCAGACCTCGGCCGTGGCGACGCGGGCACCGGCTTTGGCGACGGTCTTCTGCACGAACTGGCGGAAGGCCCAGTTGGCGATGGCCTCGGCCTCCTGGGCACGGGTGGTCTCGCTCGGCAGGCCGGTGATGACGAAGACGATCCGCCGCCCGTCATTTTGCACGGCCGATCCGACGAGGCCAAATCCGGCCTCTTGCGTGTGCCCTGTCTTCAGCCCGTCGGCCCGCCAGTCGCCGCCCGCGATCTTCAGCAGCGGGTTGCGGTTGTTGGC
>JAATGA010000167.1 GCA_015654855.1 Rhodobacterales bacterium | reverse complement strand
GGAGTGCAGCAGGCGGTGGAACGGATGCTTGTCGTGATAGCGCTCGGCCCCGACCTGACGCAGGCGGGCCTCCAGGCCGGTTGCCGGGCCGGGTCTCAGGGTCGGGTTCTGGTTCTGGTTCACAGCACGACCTCCATTCCGTCATGGGCGAGTTGCCAGCCCGCGGCTTTCAGCGCGGCGCGCTCCGGCGATGCGGGTTGCAGCACCGGGTTGGTGTTGTTCACGTGAATGAAGACGCGGCGTCCGACCGGCACGTCGGCGAGCATGGCCATACTGCCTCCGGCTCCCGACATGGCGATATGGCCCATGCGCGCGCCGGTCTTCGATCCGGTTCCGGTTTTAGCCATTTCGTCGTCGCTCCAGACGGTGCCGTCGAACAGCAGCAGATCCGCCTCGGCCAGCATGTCGTGCAGTTCCGGCGTCACCCGTGCGCAGCCGGGAATGTAGAAGACCACCCGCCCGCCGGCTTCAAGCCGCAGACCCACCGTTTGCTCGCCGACCAGATCGGTCTGCACCTCGTCCTCTTCAAGAAAAAGCGCCACCTTCCCGGGCACGGCGAAGGCGGTGACGGTCAGGTCGGGCAGGGGCTCGAATGCTTCGCCAGGCCTGATCGGCGTCTGACGCACCAACCCGGCGTTCAGCACGCGAAAGACCGGCTGGTTCAGAATCGCCAGCGTCGCCGGGGTGGCGTGGATGCGGAAGGGGCTGTTTTCCCGCAGGCTCAGCAATCCGGCGATGTGATCGACATCGCCATTGGTCAGCACCACCGCCGCGACGGGGCTGCCGCGGGTTCCGGCGGGATGCAGGCCCGAGGCCCGAAACTGGTCGCGCAGATCGGGCGAGGCGTTGAGCAACACCCATTCCTCCCCATCGCAGGAGACGGCGATCGAGGATTGCGTCATCGCCGGGATCAGGCCCTTGCGGGCGTCCGAGCAATTCCGGCAACCGCAATTCCATTGGGGCAACCCGCCGCCAGCGGCCGCCCCAAGTATTTTCACCAGCATATGGCTCGTTCAGATGGTTTCGCGACCGCCGCGATCATCCTCGGAAGGGCCATACATGTTGATTTCCATGCCGCATTTCACTTCGCGGGCTTTGGGTTTCGACCAGGACATGAGCAATTCCTCCATTTGCGCCTGTGAAACAGACTAAACCTGCTCCCCCCATCCGGCAATACAACTTTGGTGTGAGTGCGCAGGGCGCCCGGCATCGGCCTGTCGCCGCCGAATCACCCGGCGATCCGGCAGGTAGCAGGGTCGCGTCTATCCCCATGTGGCCATGCCAAGGCGCCGGCACGGAAGGTCGCCGATGCTCATCATGCACCGACAACAGAGTTGTCCGGCCAACGCCGGCGGCGCGGTTCAGTAGCTGCGGATCAGACCGACCAGCCGTCCCTGCACCCGCACCATATGGTCGGGGAATACCCGCGTTTCATAGGACGGGTTCGCGGCCTCCAGCGCGATCATCGCGCCTTTGCGGCGGAAACGTTTCAGCGTCGCCTCGGCATCCTCGACCAGGGCCACGACGATATCGCCGTTCTCGGCGGTCGACTGCTCGCGGATCACCACGATATCACCGTCGTTGATCCCGGCCTCGATCATTGAATCCCCCTTGACCTCCAGCGCGTAATGATGGCCGCGTCCCGACAGCATCGAACCCGGCACCGCAACGTGATGCGAAACCTCGGAGATCGCCTCGATCGGCACCCCGGCGGCGATGCGGCCCATCACCGGCAGTTCCATTGCATGAACCGCCGACACCGGGATCGCACCTTTCGGAGCGGCGGCGCGGTCGCCCTCGATCACCCGCGGCGTGAAGTTCGCGGGCCTGAAACCGGGTTTTTCCATCGCCTCGGGCAGCTTGACGATTTCCAGCGCGCGGGCGCGGTGGGCGAGGCGGCGGATGAAGCCCCTCTCCTCCAGCGCGGTGATCAGCCGGTGGATGCCGGACTTCGATTTCAGGTCCAGTGCGTCCTTCATCTCGTCGAACGAGGGGGGAACGCCATCGCGATCCATCCGCTGTTTAATGAAATCGAGGAGTTCCAGTTGTTTGCGTGTCAGCATCGTCCCGCGTCCCCCGTGGCCCTTGTTGACGCAATGTTCTGCCCGTGTTCCCGGTTTGTGTCAACTGTTCGTGTGGGCAACAGCATCAGATCGGCAGGAAATCGACCTCTTCGCCCGCCTGGCGCGGACCGTCGCCGCGCGGGCGCACCAGCAGGGCGTCGGCCTCGGTCAACAGGCGCAGCAGGGCCGAATCCTGATTGTCACAGGGTGCGATGCGGGGCAGGCCGGGGCCTCGGGTCAGGCGCGCGCGCATGTAATGTGTGCGCGGGGCGGTCGGGCCGACATCGACGCCAAGCACGGCGCGCAGGTGGTGCGGTCCCGGTTCGGCCTCTCCAAGCAGGCGGCGCACCATGGGCAACACGAAAAGATGGGTGCAGACGATGGAGGATACCGGATTGCCCGGCAGGCCCAGCATCGCCGCGCCGTGCATTCGGCCGGCCATCAGCGGCTTGCCCGGACGCATGGCGATTTTCCAGAAGGCGGCCTCCATCCCCAGTTCGCGCGCGACGGGGCCGACGAGGTCGTGATCCCCGACCGAGGCGCCGCCGATGGTGATCACCAGGTCCGCGCCTTCGGTCAGGGCAAAGGCCGATTGCAGCGAGGGCACGTTGTCGCGGGCGACGGGCAGAAGGCGGGCCTCGGCCCCCTCGGCCTCGACCATGGCGGCGATGGCGAAGCCGTTCGAGGCGACGATCTGGTCCGGGCGCGCATCCTCGCCCGGCAGGACCAACTCGTCCCCGGTGGCGAGGATGGCGACGACCGGGCGGCGGCGGACGGTCAGTTCGGGAAGGTTCATCGCGGCCAGCAGCGCCAGGTCGGCGGGGCGCAGGCGGCGGGCCGGGAAGCTGTCGCCGATACGGAAGTCCTGGCCCGCGGCGCGGATGTTCAGCCCCTCGCCCTGGTCGGTGACGGTGATCCGGTCACCATCGCGGGCGATGTTTTCCTGGATGACCACGCGGTCGGCCCCGGCGGGCACCGGCGCGCCGGTGAAGATGCGCACCGCCTCGCCTGGACCGATACGGCCCGCGAAGGCATGGCCCGCGCCCGCCTCGCCGATAACGGCGAAGGCGGCGCCAACGGGGGCCGCGCCCGGGACGGCATAGCCGTCCATGGCCGATGCGGCGAAGGGCGGCTGATCGCGCCGCGCCGCGACCGGGGCGGCCAGAACCCGCCCCGAGGCCCGGCGCAGCGGCACGGTCTCGGTCCCCACGGTTT
>JAATGA010000359.1 GCA_015654855.1 Rhodobacterales bacterium | reverse complement strand
GGATCGGCCAGGGGATCGAGTTCGACTATTGCTGCTGCCATGCCTGTTTCGCGCTGACGGCGGCGGGTTATGAAACCATCATGGTCAACTGCAACCCGGAAACGGTTTCGACCGACTATGACACCTCGGACCGGCTGTATTTCGAGCCGCTGATGCTGGAGCATGTGCTGGAAATCCTGCGGGTGGAACAGGACAACGGCACGCTGCATGGTGTGATCGTGCAGTTCGGCGGCCAGACCCCGCTGAAACTGGCGCAGGCGCTGAAGGATGAGGGGATCCCGATCCTCGGCACCACGCCCGACGCCATCGACCTGGCCGAAGACCGCGAGCGGTTCCAGCATCTGTTGCAGGATCTGGGCCTGAAACAGCCGGTCAACGGCACCGCGCGCTCGCGCGATGAGGCCTTTGCCGTGGCGGGCGAGGTCGGCTATCCGCTGGTGATCCGCCCCTCCTTCGTCCTTGGCGGGCGGGCGATGGAGATCGTGCGCGACGATGCGCAACTCGACCGCTATATCGCGACCGCCGTGCAGGTTTCGGGCAACAACCCGGTTCTGCTCGACAGCTATCTCTCCGGCGCGATCGAGGTTGACGTGGACGCGCTGTCGGATGGCGAAAGCGTCCATGTCGCGGGGATCATGGAACATATCGAAGAGGCGGGCGTCCATTCCGGCGACAGCGCCTGCTGCCTGCCGCCGCATTCGCTGTCGAAAGAGACGGTCGAGGAACTGAAACGCCAGACCGTGCAGATGGCGCTGGCTCTGAAGGTCGTCGGCCTGATGAACGTGCAGTTCGCGATCAAGGACGGCGTGATCTATGTGCTGGAGGTCAACCCGCGTGCCTCGCGCACCGTGCCCTTCGTCGCCAAGGCCACCGACAGCGCGATTGCCTCGATTGCCGCGCGTCTGATGGCGGGTGAAAAGCTGTCGGCCTTCCCGATGCGCGCGCCCTATCCGGCAGGTGTCGGCCCCGACACCGCGCTGCCGCTGGCCGATCCGCTGACCCTCGCCAACCCGATCACCCCGTGGTTCAGCGTGAAGGAGGCGGTTCTGCCCTTCGCCCGCTTCCCCGGTGTCGACCCGCTGCTCGGGCCGGAAATGCGCTCCACCGGCGAGGTCATGGGCTGGGACCGGACCTTTGCGCTGGCGTTCCTCAAGGCGCAGATGGGCGCGGGGATGAACCTGCCCGAGGCGGGCCGGGTCTTCCTGTCGGTCAAGGATGGCGACAAGACGGCGGCGCTCGCGGGCGCGGCGCAGGGTCTGGTCGGGCTTGGTTTCGAGATCGTGGCGACGCGCGGCACCGCGCAGTGGCTGGCCGCGCAGGGGGTGAAGACCACCACGGTCAGCAAGGTCTATGAGGGCCGGCCGAACATCGTCGACATGCTGAAGAACGACGAGATCGCGCTGGTGATGAACACCACCGAGGGCGCGCAGTCGATCAGCGACAGCCGCGACATCCGCCGCGTCGCGCTGAACGACAAGATCCCCTATTTCACCACCGCCGCCGCCTCCATCGCCGCCGTCGAGGCGATGAAGGCCCGGGGCGAAGGCTATGGGGTGCGGACGCTGCAAGGGTAAACGCTGCTGCTTGGGCGTTCCGGGGCCGGCCGCGCGTATATCGCGGGCGGCCCTGTGCGTTTCGTGGGCCGGCCATGTCGCAAACCGGCCGCGCATCCGGCCGGTTCAGGCCAGCCCCGGCACGCTGCGGAAGGGTAGGGTCGATCATCGCCTCTAATTTTCGCCCTGAAAGGCCCTTCCATGACCTCTCCCGAGAAACTTGCCCTGGAGTTGGGCCTCGACATCCCCGATTTCGACGCCATGGGCTATTACGGTGCCGATTACGGCACGATGAAGCCCTTTCACCGCATCGGGAACATCCTGTTCCTGTCGGGCCATGTCGCGCAGATCGGCGAGCGGATCACCCACAAGGGCCGGCTCGGCGCCAATCTGACGACCGAACAGGGCTATGCCGCCGCCCGGCAGACCGGGCTGAACGTGCTGGGCGGTATCCGGCAGGCGGTTGGCTCGCTCGACCGGGTAAAGTCGATCATCCGCACGATGAATTTCGTCGTCTGCACACCGGATTATGAAGAGGTCCACAAGGTTTCCTCCGGCATGTCGGACCTGTTCGTCGAGGTGCTGGGCCGCGAGCGTGGCCTTGGCGGGCGGGTGACCATCGGCGTTCAGGCGCTGGCCAACGGCGTGTGCTTCGAGACCTGGGCCTCGGTCGAAGTCATGGAGTAAGCGGCGGCTATTCGAACAGGCTGCCCTGATCCGGCCGGCGCGGCGCGTCCAGGCCCAGATGCGTCCATGCCCGTTGGGCCAGCATCCGCCCGCGCGGGGTGCGCTGGATCAGGCCCTGTTGCAGCAGGTAAGGCTCGATCACCTCTTCGATGGCGTCGCGCGCCTCGGACAGGGCGGCCGAGAGGGTTTCCACCCCCACCGGCCCGCCGGCGTAGTTCGTGGCGATCAGTTCCAGATACCGCCGGTCGGACCCGTCGAGGCCGATGTGATCGACGCCCAGCCGGGTCAGCGCCCGGTCGGCCAGCGCCCGGATGACCTTGCCGTCCGCCTCGACCAGAGG
>JAATGA010000056.1 GCA_015654855.1 Rhodobacterales bacterium | reverse complement strand
GCCATCTGCGCCCGGCTCTCGATCTGGAACACGCCCAGCGTGTCGGCGCGCCGGATCATCGCGTAGGTGCGCGGATCCTCCGGCGGTATGGTCGCGAGATCCTTTTTGATGCCCTTGTGCTCTTCGAGGAGATCGAAACCGCGCTTCATGCAGGAGAGCATTCCCAGGCCCAGCACGTCCATCTTCATGAACTTGAGGATGTCGATGTCGTCTTTGTCCCATTCGATGATCTGTCGGTCCACCATCGCCGCGGGCTCGATCGGCACGAGGTCATCGAGCCGGTCATGGGTCAGAACGAAGCCGCCCGGATGCTGCGACAGGTGCCGGGGCGCGCCGCGCAGCTCGGCCGCCAGTTCCAGGGTCAGCCGCAAGCGGCGATCGGCAGGGTTCAGGTTCAGATCGCGCAGATCCTGATCGGTCGCGCCACTGTCCGACCAGCGCCCGAAATGGCCGGACAGGGTCTGGATCAGATCCTCGGGCAGGCCCATGGCCCTGCCGACATCGCGCAGCGCGCCCTTGGAACGATAGCGGATGACCGTGGCGGTCAGCGCGGCATGGCTGCGGCCATAATGCGCGTAGACCCACTGGATGACTTCCTCGCGCCGCTCATGCTCGAAATCCACGTCGATATCGGGCGGCTCGTGGCGCTCCTCGGACACGAAGCGTTCAAACAGCAGATCGTTGCGGTCGGGGTCGATGGCGGTGATGCCGAGAACATAGCAAACGGCGCTGTTTGCCGCCGAGCCACGTCCCTGACACAGGATTCCGCGTGACCGGGCAAAGCGGACGATGCTGTTCACGGTCAGGAAGTAGGGCGCATAGCCGAGCTTGCCGATCAGGGTCAGTTCATGGTTCAGCGCGGTGGTTACCTTCTCGGGCACGCCCACGGGGTAATGTTTGGCCGCGCCTTCCCAGGTCAGCCGCGCCAGCGTCTCCTGCGGAGTCAGCGCCGGATCGTCACGTTCCTCGGGGTATTGATAGCGGAGTTCATCGAGCGAAAACCGGCAGCGGTCGGCGATCTGCTGCACCCGGGCCAGCGCCTCGGGCCAGCGGGCGAAGAGGCGGTGCATCTCGGCTGGCGGCTTCAGGTAGCGGTCGGCGTGGCGTTCGCGACGGGTCCCAAGCGCGTCGACGGTGACATTGTGGCGAATGGCCGTCACCACGTCCTGCAGGATGCGGCGGCCGGGGTCGTGAAACAACACGTCATTGGTCGCCACGGTCGGCACGCCGATCTGCTGCGCCAGCGTTGAAAGTTCCCACAATCGCATCTGGTCATTCGGGCGGCGGCGCAGAGTCAGCGCCAGATAGGCGCGGTCGCCGAAGGTCTCGTCCAGGCGGCGCAGGCGCTCGGCGCAGGCCTCGTCGGCCAGATCGGGCACCAGCACCGCAATCAGCCCCTCACTGTGCGCGACCAGATCCGCCCATTCCAGATGGCACCTGCCCTTGCCCGCCCGCGCCTTGCCAAGCGACAACAGGCGGCAGAGCCGCGACCATGCCGCCCGGTCAGTCGGATAGACCAGCACCGACATGCCGCAGACCAGATCGAGACGGCAGCCGACGAGCAGCCGCACGCCCGCTTCCTTTGCCGCTTCATGTGCGCGTACGATCCCGGCGAGCGTGTTGCGGTCGGTGACCGCCAGTGCCTCAATCCCCATGGCAGCGGCTGTGGCGAACAGTTCGGCAGCGGAGGAAGCCCCGCGCAGAAAGGAAAACTGCGAGGTCACCTGCAATTCGGCGTAGTGCGGCCCATTCTTCCAAGGCGTTGTCATCCGAAGATCCCGTGCAGGAACCAGCGATGCGACCCGGTAGCGGCATCCTCGCCATCGCCGGCGCGGAAGATCCAGAACCGTTCGCCCGCCTCATCCTCGATGCGGAAATAATCCCGCACCGCGGCCAGTTCGGCATCGCGCTTCCACCACTCCCCGAAGATCCGCTCAGGGCCGTCCGCCCTGTGGACCCGGCGGCGGACACCCCGCCAGGAAAACCAGTTCGGCGGATGATCGGGCAGCAGCGCCATGGTCTCGATCAGCTCGGGATGTGGCAGCAGGCGCGAGGGGCGCGGCCAGTGGTCTGGCCAACCGGCGCCGGTATCAGCGGCAAGGGCCGGGACGCGCTCTAGCGAGCGTTCGGGCACATCGCTGGCAACCGGGGCGATCCGATAGACCGCGCGGGCCCCAACCCGGTTTGTGAGCGTGTCGATCAAGCCCGAAAGGTCCGGTACAGGTGCCGCAATCAGGCTGCTTGCCGCCAGCTTCGCGGCCAGCGGCTCGGCCAGAACGGCGGTCAGCGACATGATTTCGATGCCGAAGCCCGGGGCGATGGTCTCGATCCTGTCGCTGAGAAGCCGGGTCAGGCGTTTGGGATCGCGCAGCGGCATGGCAAGGCCGATGCGGACCGTCTCGATCCGGCTGTCGACCCGGTGGCACAGCAGATCGAGGCGCCGGGCGCCGAGACCGCGTTCCTCCATTGCGGCACAGAGGGTGACGACCAGCTTGCCGATATAGCGCGCGATGGTCTCTGCGGCAGCAATTGGTTCGGCAAAGGCGCGGCGGACAGAGATAAGATCGGCGGGGCGGATCGGCTCAATCGGCTCTGAGGCCAGCCCGAGTGCCTGATCCAGCCGTCGGCAGAGGTCCGGCCCGAACCGGCGCGTCAGTGGTGCGCGCGGCTGACCGATCAGATCGCCGATGCAGGCAAAGCCGAGATCGCGCAGGCCTACCGATACGAGGCCTGACAGGCGCAGGGCCTCCAGCGGCAGCGGCGACAGGACCGGAACACGCGCGCCCGGGGCGGCAATGAAGACCGGATCGGCGTTCCAGCGCGCCAGCGCATGGGCCGCGCCCCAGGTGTCGGCAATCGCGGCCCGGGCGGCGACGCCGGACAGGGTGAGACGCCCCAGCAGCGCCTTCAGCAGCGCGGCTTCCCCGCCGTGGAGATGATCGGCCCCGGTCGAGTCGATGACGATCCCGTCCGGGGCATCGACCGCCACGATCGGGCTGAAGCGCTGCATCACCCAGAGCGCCAGACGTTCGAGACTCTGCAGATCTGCCTCAGGGACAGCAGGCCGGATCTCCAGCCCGGGCACCAGCGCCTGCGCCTTGCTGACCGCCATACCGGGGCGCAGGCCAAGCGTCCGTGCGGCGTCATCCACAGCCGTCAGCACCCGGCGACTGCCCTCACGGCCCGCAAGGACCAAAGGCGCCTCACCCGGCGGCGCGGCGATGCCCGCCTGCCGCCGCAGCCAGTCCGTCGGCCATGTTGGCAGGAAGACCGAGATGACCCGAGCCATCGCATCCCTCCAGTTCGATATCGAGACATTCCCCCGCCCGCGCCCGGATCAGTTCGATCCGCCAGCGCGGGCGTCCGACGCCGGGTACCGGCAGGGGCGAAGACGGAAGCGCCGAGATCCGCCAGCGCGTCATGGCGGCCGTAGGTTGGCCGAAATCACCGGCCTCCGATTGTCGCCGCCAGCGACGCAGAGCGATACAGAGCGTTCCGCTGCCCTTCGCGGCCAGATGCAGCCGTCGCGAGGCCGTCATCGGCAGACGCGCGACATCGCCCACGACCGCCCCGAGGCCGCCGTGACGCAGCCCTTCCTCCATACAGGCCAGCACCGCCTTGTTGTCTCCGGCCTCGACAAAGATCACCCGACCGGGCGGCAGGCCTGCCTGTTCCAGCCCGGGAGCGAACAGATCCTGCGCCGCCACGCACCAGAGCACCTGCCCGGAGGTGCGGGCCGCGATCCCGGCGGCAAAGCAGGCCGCAGCCGCACCATCGACGGCACCATTCCCGCCACCCGCGACCTCGTGCAGGCAGCCGAGCGCCAGCCCGCCCCCGGGCAGCTTGCGATCCAGTGGAAGAACCCCGAAAGCCAGCACCTCGTGCGAGCGCACGCCATCGCCTTCGAGCCGCGCGATGCGGGCCCGCAGTTCGGCAAGGACAGGACTGTCGGCACGGTTGGACATGCGGGGATGAGAGCTCCGGGAATTTACACTGGACGATTCTGCCTTAATGTTCTTTATTTGTTCTCATGGCGATCAGGAGTCAATCTGGTCGCCTCAAATGTGATCGGCTTAGGAAAGCGGTGCATTCTGATATAGAAGATCTGTGAGGCGGAGGCGGGACGATGTGCAATCTCTATAGTGTCCGGACCAACCAGCAGGCGATCCGCGATCTGGCGGGCGCGCTGGACGACGATATCGGCAATCTCGAACCGCTGATTGAGGTCTATCCCGACCGCCCGGGGCCTGTCGTGCGCAATACCGCCAACAGCCGTGAACTTGCACTCCTGACCTGGGGCATGCCGACCCCCACCGAATATCTGAAGTTCCCCGATGCGCCTGACACCGGCGTCACCAATATCCGCAATACGGGCAGCCCCTGGTGGCGGCGCTGGCGCGGGGTCGAGCATCGCTGCATCGTGCCCGCGACAGCCTTCTCGGAATATGGGTCCGCCCCCGATCCGGTCACCAAACGTAAGCCATTGCACTGGTTCGCCCTCGATGAGACGCAACCGCTGTTCTTCTTTGCGGGGCTCTGGACCCCGTGGCAAGGCACGCGGGGATCGAACCGGACGCCGCGTCCTGGCGCACATGAACTTTTCGCCTTCCTGACCACCGCGCCGAATGGGGTGGTGAAGCCGATCCATCCGAAAGCCATGCCGGTGATCCTGACCACGCGAGCGGAGATCGACACCTGGCTCACGGCAGAGTGGGATGAGGCTATGGCTTTACAGCGCCCTCTGCCGGACGCCGACCTTGTGGTCATCGAGCCGCCGGACAGACCGGCATAGCGGGGCGCGATGACAGGACTGGCGGGCAGGATCGGGGAGGAGGATGCGGACGACAGGATCCGCAAGATCATCCATGTCGATATGGATGCCTTTTATGCCTCGGTCGAACAGCGCGACAATCCCGAACTCCGGGGCAAGCCGGTGGCGGTTGGTGGATCGGCGGCCCGCGGCGTGGTGGCCGCTGCCAGCTACGAGGCGCGGGCCTTCGGCATTCATTCCGCCATGCCCTCGGTCACCGCGAAACGGCGCTGCCCGGATCTGATCTTCGTGAAGCCGCGCTTTGAGGTCTATCGCGCGGTCTCGGCACAGATCCGCGCGGTCTTTGCAGAACACACCGACCTGATCGAGCCGCTGTCCCTTGATGAAGCCTATCTCGATGTGACCGAGAACAAGCAGGGTATCCCGGTTGCCACCACTGTGGCTCGGATCATCCGGGACCGGATCAAAGAGGTAACGGGCCTCAATGCTTCCGCAGGGATTTCCTATTGCAAGTTCCTTGCCAAGATGGCGAGCGATCTGAACAAGCCGAACGGACAGGCCGTCATCCCGCCCGCCCGGGGGCCGCAATTTGTGGCAGAGTTGCCGGTGAAAAAGTTCCACGGCATCGGCCCCGCGACCGCCGCGAAGATGGAACGCCTCGGTATCCTGACCGGCACCGATCTGCGGGAGAAGTCCCCTGAATTCCTGCGCGCACAGTTCGGCAAAGCCGGGAACTGGTACTACCGTATCTCGCGCGGGATCGATCATCGCCCGGTAGAGCCGCATCGCGAACGCAAGTCGATCGGTGCCGAGGACACCTTCTCTGAGGATGTCTTTGACCTTGATCCGGCGCAGCGTGAGATTGCCACCCTTGCCGCAAAGGTCTGGCGCAGTTGCGAGGCGAAGGAGCTGACTGGTCGCACCGTGACGCTGAAGGTCAAATATGCGGATTTCCAGCAGATCACCCGGAGCCGAACAACCGAGACAGTAGTTCGGGGCAGCGAAGAGCTGGCCATGATCGCCTGTGGGCTTCTGGCCCCCCTGTTTCCGGTGGCAAAGGGCATCCGGCTTCTTGGGGTCACGCTCTCCTCGTTGGTACCCAAAAGCACAGAAGATCATGGCGAGGTTCAGCTCTCGCTCTGGCTCGACTATGGATTCCAGGAATGAGCATGGAGGGACCGTGACCACGCCCGCAGAAAAGATTACCACGGCCCAGGCCCGGCGTATCGCACTTGCGGCACAGGGGTTTGGCCCGGACCGCCCCGCGTCGACGCATCAGGGCCAT